>DAOUYQ010000120.1 GCA_030666035.1 Microcaldota archaeon | reverse complement strand
AGGCAACAATCCCTCCTACAATCTCCCCTTTCCTTGCTTTGACATCCATCTTCATCGATATCGAATCTTCTGTATACAGCACCACTGTGTAACTGTGCATCTGGCTTTTAGCCCCCTCCCCCTTAACTATTTTCTTGGATTTATTTTTATGGAATCTCTCTGTCGCCTTCCAGTCTGGCCTAAGCGCATCTATCAATTCATGTGTAATAAATCCCGTCTCTTTCGCCCCATGGGCATATTTTCCGGTTTTTGCCATATCATTCATTTCCCTGCTCCTGAATTGGATTTCCACCGGAACCCCATTCATCCTAAAATCCAGGTGCGCCCCCTGGTATCCACTTGGCCTGCGCCCGGATTTTATGCGCGCTCCCCCTATCTTGTACTTATGTTCAAGCTCCAGCCGTACCCACTCCGCTGCAGCCACGACATCACGCCTGAAATCTGTTCCCCCTCCCCTATGCGCCACTTCTGCAGTAATTGCGACAAGGTCGTTCATTTTTTCTACCCCAAATTCATCCAGCCCCTTCGCCCTTTTCCTCTTTATCTTCAAGTACGTCCCGGCACCGTCTTTTGGCCTCCATATCTGTTTGGGGTCAGAAGTTTGCGATGCCAGCTCGATATCCAGATTAAACCTCATCCCCACATCCGCAATGATCCTATGAAGGCCTCTTTTTGTTATGAGCTCTTCGACTATTTCATCTTTCGCCGGGGCCATTTCTTTGATAAATGCTTTACACTCCCAGTATAGTTTGCTATCACCGTTTACTGTTCCGCGCTTTTCCATTACAATGTCAAAAAGCTCTGTCCCCTGCTCCCTTATTTTAGTAGCAACACCTATCCCAAATCCAGCTGTATCTGCTATCCGTGTCCATAATTGAATTGCTGTTTCTGAGAGCTCAAGCAGCTTATGGTCTTCAAATATCACTCCCTTTCCTGCAAGGATTTCAATCTTTTTGAAAGGAGCGACGGTAAGGTCTGCTGCTCTTGCGTATACCATGGCCCGGTGGATTTCCCCACTTATTACCCCATCAGAGTAGAGTTTTTTATAATCCTCCGGTTTTTTGGATGCCATGTCACTGGCAACAAGCCTTCGGAACTGGTCAAAAAATTCCCCTCCGGCTTCAAGTGTATATGAAGTTAGTAATTTTGTTGCCTCAGGCTTACTCAACTTAATGGGCACCCCATCCTTTCCTATTTCTTCCCCTTTGAATAAATTGGAAAAGCTGTTTTCTATTGGGCCCCAGGTTGTTCTTCTAAGCTTTCGCAAAAATTTATCTCTTTCCCTTGTGCCCAAACTTTGCATTAACCCGACAGTTCTTGCAGCAAGGAGGACTTTTGCATCTTCTGCAGTCAGCTTCTCATGCATACCTGTCCGGTTAAGAAGCTGCACAATTAGCCCTGCGACTCTCATACTCCGCTTCGCCGCCGCCTCGTTTTTTTCCACTTCCCTGAGTGCCTTGTTCATTATTACAAAAATCTTTCTGACGGCAGCCCACCTTTTTTCAAGATTTGGAGATGGAGGTGGAGTTGAATCCCTAGCCCTTCTTTTCTGTGCCATACGGTATAATTATGTGTAAAATAGTTTATATATCTTTTCCCCAGCATACTTTCCTTGTGAAAACCTATATTACTGGAGCTACCGGGAGATTGGGGCATTCTGTTCTGGAGAAAATAGATGCAATTCCCCTGGTGCGAAAGCCCTCCGGGCTCAAAAACGAAATAATTACTGATTTTTCAGAATCCTCACTCAAAAACATCCTAAAAGACGCAGGCTGCATCCTCCACCTCGCAGGCTCAGTAAAAACCTGGGACAAAAAGGCCCTGCATGAAGCAAATATAGAACTGACGCGGAAAATTGTTGAGTGCTCCCCAAAAAATTGCCACATAGTTTTTGCAGGCTCAATCTCTGTTTATGGAAAAAAGCTTGCAGAAATCCCTGCAAACGAGGAAACCCCAACCAACCCGGATTCGGATTATTCCCTCACCAAGCTCGAAGCAGAAAAATTAATAAAGCAAAAAAAGAGCTACTGCATCCTCAGAATCGGAACGGTTTATGGCCCCCAGTTTCAGGACTATTTTACAATTCTCCGCCTGATTGAAAAAGGCAAAATGAAGATTTTCGGGGATGGAAAAAACCGTATTTCCTTTGTGCATGCTGATGACCTGGCTGCAGCAATCCCAAAAGCCATGGAAGCACAAGGTACATTTGTAGTTTCCGGCCCCGCTGCAACCCAAGAGCAAATTTATTCTTATGCAGCAAAGGCGCTCGGAGTGCCCCCCCCAACCAAGCACATTCCATCCAGCTTTGGCAATATGCTCGCCCAATTCCAGGAAGTTGCCGCATCATTTGGAAAAAAACCCAAGCTTACCCGCGAGCACATCTCAATTCTCTCCGCAGACCGTGCCTTTGATTACTCAAAAGCAAGGGCGGAGCTTAGCTTCTCCCCCCGCCCGATAAAGCGCGGAATTGATGAGATGGTTTCTGGATATATGTCCCAAAAACCCCAAAACAAACCGTTTTAAAGCCAATTTTGCATAATTTAGCGGGAGGAACCAATCATGAAAGTGGAAAATTACATTTATGGAAGGCTTGAAGAGGAGAAAGCCCTCCTCTTCTCAGTCCTGGACCCTTTGGATTACCCATCAATGGATGATGCCCTGAAAACCGCCAAAAATATGGATGAAGGCGGAGCCGACATTCTCCTAATTGGGGGAAGCACAGGGGTCCAGGGAGAAATGCTGGATAATATCACCAAGCAGGTAAAGGAGGCAGTAAACGTCCCTGTAGTATTTTTCCCTGGAAACATTGGCACTGTGTCCAAGTACGGGGATGCAGTCTATTTCATGTCACTCCTGAATTCCCGCAACCCATATTGGATTAGCGGTGCGCAAACCCTTGCAGCCCCCATGGTAAAACAATATGGAATTGAGCCCCTCTCAGTAGGATACATGGTAGTTGAGCCAGGAGGAACTGTAGGCTGGGTAGGGGATGCAAACTGCATTCCCAGAAACAGGCCCCAGCTTGCAGCCGCAATTGCCCTCGCAGCCCAGTACATGGGCTTCAAATTCGTAATCACAGATGCAGGGAGCAATCCAAGAGAAGGCCACATCCCTCTTGAGATGGTAACTGCCGTCTCCTCGGTCCTGGAAGTTCCCTATATAGTTGCGGGAGGAATCCGCACCCCACAAGAAGCAAAAGCAGTAATCAAAGCAGGTGCGGATATTGTGCAGGTGGGAACCTCCTTTGAAAAAGAAGGAGGAGTAGATGCAGTAAAGAAGTTTGTAGCTGCAGTCCGGGAGGGAAAAAAATGAACGAGAAATTCATTGAATTTCTTGCACGCAGCAACGCACTGCTCTTTGGCGATTTTACAGCCAAAAGCGGGAGAAAAACCCCTTATTTTGTGAATACGGGAGCAATCTGCTCCGGCAGAGGCCTAAACACCCTTGGCGGTTTCTTTGCAGAAAAAATACTTGAAACCGGAACTGCACCAATAATCTATGGCCCAGCCTACAAGGGAATCCCCCTGGCAATTGCAGTTTCAATCTCGTTAGCCTGCGAGCACAACACCCCAAACAGTTGGCTCTTTAACCGCAAGGAAGCCAAAACCCACGGGGACGAGGGGGCATTTGTAGGAAAG
>DAOUYQ010000006.1 GCA_030666035.1 Microcaldota archaeon | reverse complement strand
TACTTCATTCAGATGCCATGAAAAAGAGCTTGTAGATTTTTTGCTGGAAGATGCTTACGATAATCAACTCAACCGCATATCCGTGACTTACCTTTTCTTCCTAAAAGAAAACAAAGCTTTGGTTGGCTATATTTCAGTACTGAATGATACAATTAACCTTAATGCTGAGCTGAAGCAATTTTTCAGGAGCAAAGATATTCATTACAAGTCCCTCCCGGCTTTGAAGGTGGGAAGAATTGCAGTAAGCGATGAGCATAGCGGAAAAGGCATAGGGACCCATATGATTAATTTTGCAATTTTCCTCGCGCACACAAGTTATATCCACTGCTCAGGATGCAGGTTCATCACTCTGGACGCTAAACGGGCCAGGAGCCCGGAGAAGGATTCAATTCATTTTTACCGTAAACTGGGCTTCAAAATTTTAAAAGAACGGGCAAAGGGCTCAATTCCAATGTATTTTGACCCTCTCCTGGCCAAGTAATCCGTGTATTGCAGAAAGCTCAAAAAGAACTCATAATTCCAGCTTTTCCCTTTCTTAGGAATCAAAACATTAGAATGAAACTCCTTAAACGCCTCAGGCTTTGAAGTACGGATAAACGTAAACATCATTACTCTTTATACTGTTTTTGAAGTGCATCAACAGTGTCTCTCAACTCAGGTTTCTCAGATTTGATGTATTCTGCCACTATGTCAACAAAAAGATTAAGCTTGTTGGAGATATTGTGGTACTTCGTTTCCATTGTCTGAAAATTCTCATGTGTTTCTTTTCTCATAATTTTCGTTTCATTTCCCATTTCTTTCATATCCCCAGACATTTCCCCCATGGTTGCATCCATGCTTTGCATATCCGTACGCATGCCCTTCATATCCCCAGACATTTCCCCCATATCCTTTGACATGCTCTTCATATAGTAAGCAGCTTCATCCATTCGTTCCCCCACATGGTCTCCACCCCGCTCTATTGCAAAAACAGGGTAGTTTCTTTGATCAGAATCGTTTCTTTTGGCAAACTCAAGTTTGCCCCTTTCAATTGAGTTAACCATATGAAAGGTGTTTATTTCACTTATTCTTTGAATGAATGTCTGCAGATTCTCTTTTGTCCCTTCAGCCACCACATCTACAGAATACCTTGTTAATCCGGTTTCATCTTTTTGTTCCTTATTTTTAGCGCTCCCAGTAATTTCTAGTTCTAGAGCTATCTCTTCTATGGCCGAGCGGAATCCGGATTTTTGGATTTTTTTGCCAGTTATCTCAAAGGCAAGCGTGTACAGGTCATCCATTCTTTACCACCGTCTTATCTGGTTACTCAAACAGCCTATTTAAATATTTGTATGCATGGTTTCCGATAGTTCCAGAGTTTCCCCTTTCTCCAAGGCTTTAAGCTTAAGGTTAAAATGCACTATTGTTTTTGAGGTAAGATGCAGTTATAATGTTTCTAAAACTGTTTAAAAATGTTATTATGCAGAATAATATGTAATGTCGGGCAAACTTATGCAGATCAAAACAGCTTTGGGGCCAAAAACAGGCCAGCTAAAGAGAAAGCTTGCGGGTGCTGCCCTTATTGGTGCTTTATCTGTTTCATGTGCACCAGAAACAATCCAAATAACTGCAAAAAGCCCAATACAACTTACTGCTGCTCAACCTAAACCCAAGGCTCCAGAGAGCAAGAACCCAGCATGGGATGAATTTTCTGAAAAATACTCCCTTACTGAAAAATCAAAATCCCTTCTTGAGGAAAGATTTATTTTAGTGCAAGACAAAACCGGCTTTTGGTCATTGAAGGTTTTTGATGTTCTTATGAAAAACAGCAGCCTGCGGAGAAACCACCTTGAGAAATCCTGCAGGCTTATATCCTCAGTTCTCAAAAGAACGGATAGCCCTAATGATGCGAAAGATACACTGAGCACTTTTGAGTATTTGTTCAATAGCCCGAAGGTTGGGGGCACCGAGCTGGACATTATGCTGGACGTGGTTGAAAGCAGCCCGGAGCTAGGAAGAGAGAAGCTGCGTATTATGCATAACACAGCTGCAATGTTTCGCAGCAACTCATATTCTCCAGAGTTCCTGCGCCAGATGCAGCGCTTCCTTCTTCCAGGGGGCGTGATGGGCAACTACATAACCAAGGAGGACAAAGCACTGGTTCTTGATGCGTTCCATGCATTTTCTACAAGAGGAAGCGACCATTCTTGGACCTTCGCCACAATATCTGAAATCTTCAAAATATTTTCAGAGCGAGTCTCCCAGCTGGCAGAGGAGAGGGGGAAGGAAGCTGAGAGGATATATGGGAAAAATGCCCCTAATTTGCACAGGCATATGTACTTTGGAGTAACCAAAAAAGATGCAGCAATCGTGATATTGAGCTCTTTTCTGAACCCAAAATTTAATCAGCAAATGTTTGAAGACCTTATATCTGAGCTGAAAACTGTTATTTACTCGGATTATGCTGACAGTTCCACTTCCAAATCTGCACTCAAAGCACTTGCAGACATATATCGATTGGATTTTTTTGATTCCGGGGCGTCTTCAGAGTTACGAAGTTATTTCAAGAAACAATATAGTGAATACAATTTCTTAAGGAGATTCTTGGAGGCTGCACTTACGATATCAAAAGGACGCAATTTTCGTTATTCCTATGACTCTTACTTGTTTGTGGGTATGCTAAGGGGCCTCAATGATGTAGCATTAATGCTCGCTAAAAATGATGCATACTCTAAATTGCCTACTGCTGCCAAAATTCTTGCTTCCAGCAGGTATTATGCTGAGAGATTGGGGGCCCTCAAATCCCTGATAAAGCATGCACGAAAGACATCAGATTCAGCAGTAGACTCCCTTTATGCTATCTCCCAAAGCAAAGGCCTTTCCCCCAAACTCCTAAGTGATTTTATCAAGATTTCCAAAAAAATATCCCGAATTAATGGGCGGAAGACCAGGGGTTATGCATTTTCTGACCTGTCCCGCATAATCCGAAATTCAAAAAACCATCCAGCTTGCCTCAGCAATCTTGATTTCGTGCTTAATCATAAAAGGGTCAAAATAAAATCCACACTTTCCGTATTTTCTCTTTTTGCTGACCAAGGTATCCTGGTTGATGATGCTTCATTTCAGAAAAAGTTTGAAAGGGCAAAACTCCTTGCTCAGGAAGCAGGGGCCAGGTACAAAGACCCTGAGGTTTGCGTTAATTTTGCCTATGCATTAGAATCGATAGGCAAAGAACAAGTTCTTGTTCTACACGAAAAATTCGGGATAGAATATTTTGGGAGATATCCCAAGGAAGTTCTTGAGGAGCTCTTGCGTTCAGGCCATCCCCATAACAGGCGGTTTGCCCCAGTTGCATTCAGTGTGTATAACAAGGATGATTGGAATGGGGCATTTTATCACGATGGGCATATTTTTGCTAAATTAATGAAAACCCATACGCTTTTTGCCATAGAAGTTGCATCAGATAAGAAAATCCCTGAAAAAATGGGGGAAACCCTGAAGTGGGTAAGGTCCATTTATGGCAATACAGTCTCCCTGGGAATGCGTACGATAAGCGTTCTTGTTATTGGGGGGCATGGGAATCCTGGAGGAATTTCCCTTGGGAACTATAGTAGCAGCAGGGCACGCATCAGTTCTTCAGACATGAGAATGTTCAGGGACTTAAAAAAGCATTTTGTCAAACAACCAACAGTAATCCTCGTTTCTTGTTCAACCGGAAAAAGCGAGCATTCAATAGGTGCAAGGATATCCAAAGTCCTCGGGGCCAGGCTGTTTGCCCCTAAAAAAGATGGAAATATCAGCGGCATCAAAGTTGGGCCAAAAGGGGAAATTCTTAATGTAGAGTATACTGTGCCCAGCAATGAATTTGAATCTGGCAGGGTTAAGCGTGGAGACGAGAAATAGTCTACAATTCCAGCCTTTCCCCTTTCTTAGGAATCAAAACATTAGAATGAAACTTCTTAAACTCCTCTGGAACGTTCGTATGCACAGGAATCAAAACTTCCGGATTTATCTCCTTAATAACATATTCCAAATCCTGCTTAGATGCATGCCCGGAGCAATGCGCCTTATGAAACTTAATCCCAAAGTGCTTCATCCACGCAACCCAACGCTTTTTTTCCTCCTCGTTGCCCTCCCCTTCCAGGAAATGCTCAGAGCTGGAATAAATAAAGTCCGCATCCTTTGGCTGCAGGTACACAAGCTCAATAAGCCTATTGAAGTTCAGGTGCATCAGGTATTCCTCAGGATTCTTCTTTATCTCCTCAAAAGTAACCATATTGCCCATAAAGTCCCTCTCCCACACAGAATAGTCCTTTTCAGCAAAAGTGCAGGATTTCGCCAGCCTGTAATACACCCTTATGTTCCTGTCTTTTATTGGGTCCGGAAGCACCGGAATCTTCTCCCTCATCTGCTGTATTACATATGCAAGCCGGGTATCAATCACAAGCTTCCTCTTGTTCTCCAGCGCAGCGTTGTAGAAGCTCATAAAGCGGTCTATATTGCTCATTGAAAAGTATCCGAACACCAACCCCCTGGATTCAGAAACAATCCCCGAAACCCGCTCTTCCACCTCTTTCTCAGTAAAATTATGCTCACCCTCACTTTCCATCCTTGTCCCTTCGCATATCAGGGCATACGGCTTTGCCTCCTTTGCCTTCTTTATGAACTCCTCAGTCATGTCGGCTCTTGGGCCATGAATCCTGAAATCCCCGGTATATACAATATTTCCCTTGCTTGTTTTGATTATGAACCCGTAAGCCCCGGGGGCGGAATGTTCTACATGGATGGGCTCCACTTCCAGATGTTTTATTTTGAACTTCTCTCCTGAACTGAAATGATTAATCTTCTCGTGCGTGCCTATATTGGAGAATGAAGGGTATAATTTATGGTATATCTCTGTCAATTTGTGCGTTCCATGGCCCATGTAAAGTGGAATCCCCTCATCCAGGAAGGGAAGGTGGCCTATGTGGTCGGAGTGGACGTGGGTTAGGATTACTGCGTCTATGTCTGGTTTTTGGTACTTTAGCTTGGTTCTCTCCAGCATCTTTTTTGAGTAGAGCTTTGGGACTTCTGGCAGGAGTCCGAATTCGAAATATACTTCTAATCCGTTTGCTTGCCTTGGTTGGAGGTATTCGTAGAAGTAGTCTTCTCCGAAGTTGAATTCTTGGCCGAAGTCGAGGTAGATTTTGGCGGTTTTGTCTTGGAGGAGGATTTTGTTGCCGCCGATTTCCCCTGCGCCACCGTAGAATGTTAAAGAGACCATAAGGAGACAATCATTCTTAAGATTAAAAAATCCTAGTGCATAAAATTCTAAGAGATAAGAGAAATGGGAGAACATAATGTGGGGTGAGCTGCACCAGTGGTAAATGAACCCTGGGAAGACTGGGATGTTTATCTCCTAGCGTTTCTCCATCCAAAGTATTTTAACTAAGAAAGTTCAAGGAAAGAAGGGGGCACAGATATGTTCAATAAAAACGGACAAATGCTGGTGGGCCTTATATCTAGATATTCAAAAACGGAGCGGGGAAATTATGAAGATAACTGATGCAATAATTCGGGTTGTTGATTGTGAAACTACTGGACTTGACCCCAAGGAACATAAGGTGACCGAAATTGCTTAGGTGGATCTAAATTACTCTGAGGGCATACTAGATTCAAAGTGCTCCCTGATAAACCCAGAAATGGAAATTCCAATAGCATCTATGGCAGTCCACCACATTACAAATGAGATGGTAAAGGAGGCCCCAAAGATGGAGGACGTGTGGCCTAGTTTTCAGGAGGGTGAATTCCAGGCAATGGCAGCACATAATGCCCAGTTTGATTTTTCATTTTTGAAAACGGAAATGCCAACTCTGTGTACTTTTCGCTTGGCGCGACATTTGTGGCCAGAATTGGAATCGCATAAAAACCAACATCTGCGTTATTATCTCAAGGTCGATGTCGATTCTGATATGCCAATGCATAGAGCTTTAGGTGATGCAACTGTATCTGCACTGGCACTGCAAAAAATGCTAAAAATTGCAATTGAGGAGAAGGAGGTAAATGAGCTTGAGGGCTTAATTAAGTGGATACAGGAACCAGTATTGTTGAATACCTGTTGGTTCGGTAAACATAGGGGTCAGAAATGGGCTGGTGTTCCAATTGATTATTTGCAGTGGATGAAAAAGAATAATGTTCAGATGGATGATGTGGATATTGCACATACTGTGAATCATTACTTGGAGCAACTTAGAATTTGAATGTCCATTTATCTGTGCTTATTTTGTCTTTAGAGAGATCTTGTTTCCGCCGATTTCTCCACTAAATAGATCCTCATTTAAGTTTTTCATCAATAAGCTTGTTCAGCCCTTCAATTGTAACTTTTAGCTCCCCAAGCGCACCATGCAGGCCCCCATAAGCAGCAGAATTCTCTTTGAATGCTTCAGTGAGGTTATAATAAACGTCAACTCCCTTCTCCAGTTGGTTCAATTCGAGTGAATGGCTGAAAAGCCCAATATCCAAAACCCTAAGGCTCTGCTTCATCTCCAGTTGGGAAAAAACCATCCCAGGATTCCCAATCATTTGCTTCAACCTTTCCTTATTGTCTGTTTTCTCCTCCAGCCAGGCAACAAGATTTTCACAAACTTCCCTGTAGAAAGTTTCTATGTCTTCCTTGTTCCCTTCAATAAGGACCTCTACCCTCCCATCAGGAAGATTGAATACACCTCCTTTAGTAAAACCCGCACGTATCAGTTTTTCAGTTAAGATGAGGCGGCAGCCGATGTGCTGCACTCGGTTGTGCGCTTCTTTGGGCTCGATATAGAAGAGAGCCTGAACTGTTTCCTTCTCCGCCATCCTTTAACACCGTTTAACATCATAAGTTTCGATAACAACTGTTTTAATTCTTTTGTTGGGGTAGGTTTCCACTGTTTCCACTATGCATTTTGTCCAATGGATTTGCTAAAATGTATGCATTTTGGTTAATTGGTTTGCTAAACGTGCAAAAGATTCCTTGTTTTATCAGGGTTGCCTTGAAGGCCCGTGCAAAAGCTTAACCCGACTTTCAGAACAAAAACGAAACAGGATTTAATAAACATTCCTTGCAAATTATTTACGGGATTATGATGACGTTCAACAAGCTTGTTCCGGAACTTAATGTCTCAAACCTTGAGAAAAGCCTGGATTTTTATATAAACATTCTTGGTTTCAAGCTGGAATACAAAAGAAACGAACCCGAATTTGCCCTTATCTCCAGGGAAGGAGCCCAGCTTATGCTGGAAGAAAACCCAAATTCCCCCTGGAATACTGGAGCCCTGGACTACCCAAGGGGAAGAGGAATAAACCTCCAGATCACTGTGAGTGATGTCCATTTGCTTGTTAAAGCCCTGGAAAAGAAAAGTTATCCGCTCAAATTGCCCCTGAAAGATAGTTACTATCATGTAGGGGATTTGATGGTGGGCTGCCGGGAATTCCTGGTGATGGACCCGGATGGATATCTCTTAAGGTTTTCCCAGGAATTGGGGCACAGGCCTGCTGGAGAAGAATAGTTTTGTTTCCGCCATAATCCTGCCAAATTAGCCTCTTTTGCGGCCAACCAGGCCTTTTAGTTAGCTGTTTTTCCAGGAGTCCAGCTGGATTTTGGCGCCCTTGCCTTCCAGGGAGTTTATTTCTACCACAATTCTTCATACTGAGCCAGCTCAGACATTTATTATTCTTTAGCCCCATATCCCAACATGGATCTTGCATCAGTGTCCCTAATCATTTTCGGGTTGGGCATTGCAACCGAAGCATTCCTCATCCTTAAGCAAAAGGGGCTGGGGCACGCTCTCACGCACTCATTTATTATCCTGGGTGCATTTGCCCTCTTTGTTCTTTGGGGCAGCATCCAGGGGGGAAAAGATTTTGGTGCAGCTGCAGGGCTCTTTATGATATCCCTTCTAATGTTCGTATTCTATTTTTCTTTTGCATATAGGAAGGAAGCCCTTCCCCGCATAGGTGAGAAGATCCTCCTTCCCTTTACTATTATTTTCTGGTTTATCTTCTTTAGCTCATGGGGAGAATTCACAACTTCTCAGCCCCTTCTTGTTTTATTCTCCATTCCAACAATAGCAATTTTGTATTCGTCGTTTACTTCCGGAGAAACAGGCATCCTTTCCAAGATTATATTCTACATATGGTTTGTTTTTCTTTCCATAGTGTTCATCTCTTTTCAGGCCTCAATTCTGGTCCCCTCCATATTGCAAGCTGAATCTGGAAGCGCGCCGATGTTTGCATATTTATTTTTTGGGGGAATGGTTTTCCTTCGCCTCTCAGTCTACGTTTTTACACTATTTGCCCTCTTCAATCTTTCAAATAACAGGATGGGAGTCAAGAATGATTACCCCGAGCTCATGATAGGGAAGTGTTCGGGAGAGGAAATCCATCCGGGAATTGCTGCCCTTACAATACTTGTGCTTGGCGGCGGCCTTGCCCTTTCCTTTCTTTTCCACTTTTTTCCAACAGACTTCCTAATATGTGTTGCCATACTGGTGACCGCTCACCTGGCTCCCACATCATGAGTGTCCATCCGGCTGGGTAAACAACTCCCCGAAGTCCACTTCGGAATACATGGGAGCTCCAGGTTTCTGAGTGTTCCCATCATACTCCCATTTTTTCTCTTTTCTTCCACAAAAGCCATTATAATCGTTGCCGTCCAGATTAAAAAGCATGAAGCGCTTATATCTCCTGTTTTTAGCCCTTGGGCTCCTCCTTTTTGGATGTACAGGCGATTTTGAGGATTACGGGGATTATGCCGTGATTGAATACGATGAATCAGACTATCCATTTGGTTCCCAATATGAATCAGTGGGGCTCTTTGACCAGGAGAGATGTGTTTTTATTGAGCACCCATCCGGCATAAACCTCTTCACAATAGAAAACTGCCAGGATAATCCATCTTTGGAAAATGGTGCAGCATACCTGGTGAGCGGAAGAATCTGCGGGCATTCTGAAACCCAGGATGCTAGCCTGGACACAGTAGGAAAAGTTCGTTTAATGGCTCTTTTGTGGGCATTCTCTGGTGAACCCATTAGCCTGCAAATCGATCCAGGGATTTCTAATGATGAGCTGATCAGGATAGCCTTGCCTGTGCTCTGCGATGCGGAGATGGAAAGGGTGCCAACCTACACCATCTACCTCCCAAAAGACGCAGAACTGCTAGAAGAGGAACATGTGCCCGCTGTTTCCAATATCAACTGCAGCAACGCAATATTTATTGAAAAGGAAGGCGAAAAGGAAATAATCGGATTCAACCTCACACTCCCCCACAAAGCAACGGATGTTTTCGGGCAGATGGAAATGAATCAGCTATTCCTGTTTCCTGGCTGGGCGGATGATTCCGCGCAATTGGTAATCCCCCTCAGCTTTACGGAGTATAGATACCCAGGGGACCTCTCTTTATCCAGCAGCACCTCATACATAATTACTGCAGAAGGCACCCTGGATTGCGATTCTTCTAAGCTGGGAGGGGCCGAACCCTTCCTGCGCTGCACTCTCCCCAGGAACTTTAGCCTCAGCAGTATCCAGGGCATTGTTGTTTCATCCCATGATTTTGAAAACAACTTTTCCTGCATTTCCATTTTTTCCGTGTTCCCCCCGGAGCCAGAACCAGAACCTCTTTGCCCCAATTGCCCAGAATGCGAAGGAAACGATACCGATACTGACTGCATCCCCAACGATATCGACAATTGCCCACTCACCTTCAACCCCCTCCAGCTGGATTACGATAAAGACGGGCTGGGGGATGCCTGCGATGCAGCTTCCGTAAACTGCTCAGCAATATGCAAAGAAGCCGGAGCGGATTATGATTACTGGTCAGTCCCTGCAGAAGGCGCAACCGAAGAAGCCTGCTCCAATATCAACGGCACATACACCCTTATTGAGCTGGAACCAGCCAACTACTCCTGCTGCTGCAAAGCCTGGAATGCCCCAAAACTCCCAGAAGAGCCGGAAATTGAAATAAAATATTACCTCATGAGCACCTGCCCATTTGCAGACAGCGCACATGATGCCCTTGCCGATACACTTGCCTTCTTTGGAAACTGCATTTATTTTGAGCCGGTTTACATCTATTATGATGAGAGCATTTTGTCTGCCTACAACGCAGACAACCCCGAATGTATCGTAGATAATAACAGTGGCGAAGTCTATTGTGCTATGCACGGAAGGTATGAACTTAACCAGAATATCAGGGAAAAAATGGTTTTCCAGAGGTACGGTGCCCTGGCATGGGCCAAATACGTTTCCGAAGTAGATACCCGCTGCGACCCGAGAAACATAGCCACCTGCTGGAAAACCGCTGCTGATGGAATGGGAATCGATTCTTCAGAAATATCCTTAAATTTCAATTCCGAAAAATTCACGATTCTCTCCCATGACAAAAGCCTGGCGCAGAGCAGCGAACACTTCGGTTCCCCCGCCCTGGTGATAAACGGGAAGGACTATTCCGGGGAGCGAACGCATAGGGCATACAAGAATGCAATCTCCAGGGAGCTTGAAATAGATTACATTGAATGCAGGTAGGTTTTGGAGGAATCACCGGGCTTTCCGTTATTGTGCGCGCTTTCTAAGAGGGGCACGGTTTTATTTCCGCCGATTTCTCCTCGTAGTATGAGGCTCCCGGACCACAGTCCGATTACTGAGCCCCATACTGCGATCGCTATGCCGTAGAAAGTTAAGGAGGTCATGTGAAGACATCAATCTTAAGTTTAGAAAGGAGAGCGCGGATTTCCTGCTCTTTTTGTAGCGTAAGAATCAGGACACAGTTGCTGTCTTATCCCCCAGAACTACGCGTACTTTTTTGTTCCAGAGCAGCCAAGGAAGTATGTGGAAGGCTATAAAACTATCCCTGGTCATCAACGCTTCAACTTCCTTTTCAAGCTTCAGGTCTGCCTTTTTAACAGCCTCCTTCACAGTATTGCCCTTGAGGATAAAAATTGGAATTTCATTGGAGATTTCTAGAAACGGCCTAGCAACCGGATCGTTAAGCGGCTTGGCCACACGGCTTTTGCTTTTTATGATTGCAAAATTTTTCTTATAGCCAACAAATGTTCTGCACCCCGCGTTGACGCACGCCGGCTCAAGTTCCGCACCACAATCGCAAGCCCTTGCATATACGAGCTGTCCTTTTGTGAGTTTTTCATTCTTTGCTTCTGTTTCACAGCTAAGGACAATTTCTTCAGAATGCCCGGCAATATTTTTGGAATCCCCATGCCCATTAAACATGACAAATTTTGGCTTTTGCTTTTTTACCCTATTCTCAAAATTTGCCCGGGTCGCATTAGGGCCCTCAAGCTTTGTTACATTGTGGTTCTCTTCTTTAGCAACATCTATCACTGCCTTGCTCCAGTTTGAGCAATAATCCGTGACATCATCATGTTCCGGGAGAGTTATCAAAAATTCTGCCAATTAACCGACCTTCTTCCCGAATGACCTCAGGTATCCTATATATACTTCTACAACAAGTTCTCCCACATCGCTGTTTGCTTCCACTTCTTCAATAAGCTTATTCCTGTCAAAAGAACCCATGCTGCCCAGCGAAAGCTCAAGGTCCAGGGGCATTGTGGCCAGCCGGGCCAAAACTATCTTTCTCTCCTGTTCGGTCACCATTTAACCACATATTATAATATCCTAAGCTCTATTAAAACCTTAAGTATCTCTTCCCCAAGCTTCGTCTTGTTGTTTATCTCCCTATGTGCCATTTCCCAGCTGATGGGCTGGTCATTTATCACTACCACAATCTGTATCCTTTCTTTCATTGGCAAGTTTGCATAAATAATGTTAAATTTGGATAGTGGGTCCTTACCCCCAAGCAGAATCTTAGCCTCAACCACAACAACACCGGCAAACTGCTTAATACTCCTAACCTTAAAAATCTTACTTAGCTTTTCTTCCGGCATTATCCCCTATTAGCCCCCCCACCTCTTTCTCAGTAAAATTATGCCCACTCTCCTCCACAAGATGAGCTCCGCTTGAGCGCTCCTCCGGTCCGTGGCCCTCATCCTGTGCCTCCATAGAATGTAAGTGAAACCATGGGTGGACATCCAAGGTCAGGATTATAATTATTTGCCAATTTGCTGGGGCCGGAGACAAACTTAAATACTTCATCTGCCAGATATATTCGATGATAATTGAAATGTATGAGAAAATGTTTCAAGTATTAGTTCCTTCAAATCTAAAAAAATTCTGCAAAAGAAAAGACGGGACAGTCAAAAAAGGCGTTTTTGTTTATTTTCTTGCATGGATGATAAGTTCCATCTTAATTCTTATTGCAATACACCTGGATTTTACACTATCTGAATGGACCTTCGAAGATATGGAAGCGCAGCATAGTGAGGCTTGGTGGACCATAGCATCTGCCCCAATCGTTCTTTTATTCTCATACATATGCATGTATGCCATTAATTGGTTTAATATCAAGAAGTTTAAAACAAAAGACAGGCTAGGACAATTATTTTACATACATATGTTATTTGGAGGAGGCATGGCAATCCTTACTTCATTTGTTGATTTCATTAAAATATTCAATACAGATGTTTCTCTTTTATTGATTGGGATTTTTGTAATCTACGAATTAGTATTGTATGTCCTTTCCATCAAATGGGTTTATGCCCTGAGCATGAGAAAAACAATTGTTTCGATTATATCTGTATGTTTGATATTCG
>DAOUYQ010000019.1 GCA_030666035.1 Microcaldota archaeon | reverse complement strand
TGTTGTGGAGCTTACACTCCTTGAGCTTAATGAGCTCCTGGAATCAGAGCGGCTCCTCAAAGCTGCCGATGAAAAGGAATTCGCAGTATTTAGGGAGTATGCAAACCAGGTCCTGCAGGCAGAAGCCGAGAATAAAATCCGCATCCTCCAGCTTAAGAAAACCTCTTCGGATGCACTCCACCCCTCCGAAGGCCAAAAATTCCTTTTGGGGGAGGGCTGGGAGCCCCAGGAAGGGCAAAGTTCCCCTTACCAGCGTTTTGTTACGCCCGATGCAGATGAGATTGTTTCAAGCGTTTCCGGCCTGGATTCTGAAAATATTTATGAACTTATACGGGGTTATGCATGGATTTCGGATTCAGATTTGCACGGGGAAGTGGAAAAATGGCTCCTGCCCTCCCAATTCCTTATAGATACACCTGCATACTCCACCAATCCATTTTATGGGACGCCCGTAAGCGACTGTTCTGAGCAGGCCAATACCCTGGTTTCACTCCTCAGGGCAAGCGGAGTCCCCCCAGAGGATGTAAGAGTGGTGTTGGGCACTGTAAATTTCAGCGGCTCTGTTGGAGGGCATGCATGGGTGGAAATAAAGCAGGGTGGAAACTGGCTTGTTCTGGAGCCCACCTCCGGCCCTTACTATGACCAGGAAGATAAAGAAGTAGTTTCAAGGCAGGGGACAGGCTACAATTATTGGGCATACCACCCTTACCCGATAGTGGAAGTTTGGACATATTACAATGATGTTTACTTTACAGATGAGCGCTCTGAAGTTGCAGAAGGCTGGTCGCAGCTCTATTCACCCTCTTTTGATGATGCATTAAATGATGCCATGATGGAAGAAGGGGGGGCCCAATTCTACCACAACCCCTGGAACCTGCTTCTGCTGGGCCTGATTCTCTTTGCAGGGGCAATGCTCATCTACCTGAATCTTCCCAAAAAGTAAGCCTTTCTATGCAAGAGAATATGCCCTCTTAGCATAATAGAGCGAGAGAACAAATATGCATACGCTCAATCCCATGAGGATAGCCTCAAAATATGGGAAGGAGATTCCCATAAGGCCTGCTTCTGCAGGCTCTTCCTGGAATGCTGCTCCCACAGCCACTGTTTCTTCCCTGGATGCATCAGCTTCTTCGGCAGCTTCCATCGCTGGTGGGACCGCTTCCGCAACAATAAATGCACTTTCTTTTTCCCCCAGGGCAACTGCAGCATCCTGTGCCCCAAATGAATGCAATTCATATGCATTAATAAAATTCCATCCGCTTCCCATAACCAGGAGCAGACTAAGTGCAAGCATAATCAAAACACGTGTAGGATGCGGGCTCGCAATTCCATGCCCCTTGCGGGTAAGGTCATAATATTTCCATTTCCTCCCCTCATCCCGCTGGATAATCAGCCCGGCCCTCACAAGCACATCCAGGTGCTCTTTCATAGTTGAGTTGGAGAGCCCAATTTCTTTTGCCAATTCAGTGAGGGTTTTCCTCTGCTGTGCCAGGGATTTGAGTATGCGCACCCGTGAATCTGCTGCCAAAGCTTCGAAACTTCTCCGGTCCAGTTTTATAGTGTCGTCCATTCCAACCAATCTCATTCCGAACCGCAGGGGGGACACCCCCCTTCAGTTTGAGGTTCCTCCTGATTCCCCCCGATATATGGATATTATTCTGCAGAGGGCTAAATAAAGGTATGTTAGTGTGCTGCGCACACCAACACACCTGCCCTCTGCAGAAGATAGTAAAGTGTTTCTGTTGCTTTCTTTTCATAGGGTATTAACCGAAAAATTTAT
Organism: Microcaldota archaeon; assembly: GCA_030666035.1. Classification (GTDB taxonomy): domain Archaea; phylum Micrarchaeota; class Micrarchaeia; order Anstonellales; family Bilamarchaeaceae; genus CAIKOA01. The sequence goes on along the minus strand of DAOUYQ010000019.1, from coordinate 7,344 downwards.
GCATTGCCTGGTTGGTGCAGCACAGCTTATTCTCTTATGCTGCCCTCCAGACTATCCAGATGTCCATCAGCACTACTATCAGCAGAAGAACTCCGAGCCTGAGCATTTTTCGGTCTACTTTTTCCATGCCCTTCTCTCTCCATGCAAAAATAAAAGGAATTTGGTTTATTTCGGCCGGAGCCGATGTTCCGGTTTTCCAGTAAAACTATTTTATTAATTTTTCCCACCATAATATATACATGGATAGGGCGCCGCAGCAGGAAAACAGGATTCTCTTTTGCCCAAACTGCGGATACAAGCCCAAAGAAAACGATTACCTAAATCTGCAGAGCACCAGGGAAGTGCATTCCCTTTCTATTACCCCAACGGAGGAAACTTTTGTATGCAGCCAATGCAGCTATTCCGGAAATATATTCTCTATCCCGGAAAGCGACCGCTACAAGATGGAGTTTGATGTGGATGCCCTGGACGCTCCGGTAAAACATGCACAGAAAGGCAGCAAAAGATTCTATTTATACATGGTCGGATTCCTTGCAATTATTATACTAATGCTGCAGACCGCCAGTTTCATGCTCCCGGTTGCATTGGCAGTTATTCTTGCGGCAGTCATAATTTACCTGGAATTGCGCGCAAGAACCGCGTAGAGCCCAGCGCAGGAATTTAAATCTTCCCCCCTTAATCCACCCATGCCTTCACCCTCCAGAGCGAAGCTCAAAAAAGCAATGCTTGCAATCTTCCTGGAGAAAGATAAATTGAAGAAAAAGCAATGCTCAACGAAATTCACCAGGCTTCTTTTCCAATCTGTAGGGGCACAGATGCGCTCAAAAAGCAAAGATGAGATTGCAATTATGCAGATGCAGGCAGTAGGCCTTTTCACCAACTACCTTTTCCGCAAAAACAAGGAAAAATCAGGAGAAAAGGGAAAAAGCGCTGAGGAAACCCTCAGGGAAATTGCAGATGAATCCGATGAACTCTTTGATGAAATTGAAGCTTCCATCATTCACTCAGCTTGAGCATTTTCCTAATCTCTGCTTTTCTTGTTCTTGAGCATCTTGTGCAAAAAACATATGTAACATCATCGATGCTCCTCATCCTTTCTCCGCCTTCCTCAACTTCTATGCCGCACAATGAACAGTTGTCCAGCCCTCCGAATCCATGCATATTGGTCACCTTTGCCTTACCTCCATCATCTGCAAGAGATATAAGTCTTTTCCTCCCCCCCAAATTCGTGCGGATTACGCATAAATAGTTTTCGTTCTAAATTCCCACATGGACTTAATCGGATTTGAGGAGCCCCTTGTAAATTTTACTGTAGGCATTTATTCTGCGGTTGTGGGTGTGCTGGGTGCAGACATCACCAATTTTTTCATCATGGCCCTTGGAATCGCGGTTTATGGAATAATCCTGGGAACTTTCTACAAAACTTTTTCCAGGGAAAAATTCTTTGTGCTTGAGCACACGAAGGATGAGGGCCCGGTTGATGAGATAATCCACCTGCTTGCACTTATCCTGAAATATACCCTTGCATTTCCAGTAATTACATTTGTGTGGTTCATGTTCCTGACCCTTTTCCTGGTTTTCCTGGGCAGCCAGAGTGCAGCAGATGTTATGTACATTGCAATTGCAGTGGTTGCCGCAACAAGGATAACTGCGTACTGGGACGAAGGAATATCCGAAGACCTTGCAAAGATGCTTCCCCTGGGTTTGCTTGCATTCTTTATAGGCAATCCCTCCATTCTTGATGCAACAGTATTTGAGCAGAAATTCTTTGAAATAACCCAGGTGCTTCCCATGGGAATGCAATACTTTGTATACATCATCCTCCTTGAGTGGATATTGCGCATTTGTGTTGGGGTAAGGGATTTCGTTATTCAGCACAAGAAACGCATTGTTCCCGCACCGATATTGAGCCGGATTCCTGCCAAGCTCCCCACGCTCCCGCGGAAAGTGAGGATTCCCAGCCGGAAATCCCGCACAAAGCCCGCAGAAAAAACTGCAAAGAAACCTGCAGAGAAACCCGGAAAGCCCAAAAAAGCCAAAAAGGAAGAAACCCCTGAAAAGGAAAAAGAAAAAAAAGGCAGGGAAAGCGGGGAAGAAGGCTGGGAATTGGGGGTCTAGCACTATGAGAGCAATATTCCCTATTTTTGCACTTATCCTGCTTCTTTTATTTTGCGGGTGCCCTTCCAATGGAAACGATAGCAATGGCCCAACAATAGTTCCCTATTATTATGATGAAGAATTCTCTCCATTTACCGGGGAACTGGAGCGTTACGTTGCTCCGCAGCCGGATGAATCCGGCTACGTAACCCATTATTATACTGCGAAGGGCATCTCCTGCCCTAATGGAGTATCCCCGGAAATAGTAAGCTTTGTCTGGGACAACCCATCTACCCAGGAGATATACATCGCCGGTTCCCTCTCCGGCCCAGTAGCACATTACCAGGCACTCCACGATGCAATTTTCAACATTAGCGTGAGGGTAGATTATGTTTGTGAAGGAAGGCCGGGAATAGCAGAGCTGGATGCGCAGCGCAAGAAATTCATGGCCTACTCCGCAGAAGAGGGAGTACTCTATGTGCAGGAGATGCGCATAACCTGCCCGGGAGACTATATGCCTTATCCAGTTTCAAACAAAACCGCAATTGAAAAGGGCATTCCTATAAGCGTGGATTCCGGGGAAGGCTGGATCGTTGCTGCCTATCGCCTGGAAGTTGCCGAACCCTATGATTATTCAATGGAAGGCTGCGCAAAATACGATGAGCACTGGATCCACACCTATGTCCGCGAAAGCGTAAACGGCACTTCCTGCACTCCCGGGGAATGCAGGGGCACCTGGTACACATACGAGTGCCCGGAAGATAATTCAGAAGGGGCAAGGATGGAAGTTTATGCAGGCAAGGAGTGCACTTCAGTATTTGCGCAAAAGGATTTCCGCCACCCCCAGAAATGGTACCAATTGCTGGAGCAGCCCAATTTCCCAAGCGCCCCCAAATAGACGGATAATCCTAAATTACTTGCGGATGCATACATACTCTACAATGGAATCAAATGAGGAGATGGTGGAATACCTCTTGCACTCACGCATAATAGATGCAAAACTGGCAGAATGCATGCTCCATTTTCCAAGGGAGGATTTCCTCCCGGTTTCCGAGCAGAAAAATGCTTATATAGATGTCCCAACCCCAATCTCAAACCACCAGACTACATCCGCCCCCAGCATGATAGGAATAATGCTCAATGCAGCAGAAATAGATAAAGGAATGAGCGTACTGGAAATCGGGACAGGCTCAGGGTGGCAGACCGCCCTCCTCTCCTGCCTCGTTGGAAAAAAAGGCAAGGTTTATTCCCTGGACATCTACCCCGAAATCCACACAAATGCAAAAAAATCCCTCAAGCCCCTGAAGAATGTAGAATTGCTCCTGAAAGATGGATTGGAAGGCCATCCGGAGGGCGCCCCCTACAATTGCATAATCGTGAGCGCCGCAGCAAGTGAACCCTACCCCGCACTCCTTTCCCAGCTCAAGGTTGGGGGAATCCTCATAATCCCCCTGAGGGGAATATACATACAAGCCCTCTTCAAAATAACAAAAACAAAAAAAGGAATCCAAAAAGAGCAAATCTGCTCTGTGCTTTTTGTGCCCATGTATGAAGGCGGAGACGGGAATCCTCATTAGCTTCTGTTGAATTCCGCCATGCTCCAAATCGGATTTCTGCGTTTCCACAAGTTTTTTATATCTTGCATTTTCATTACACCTTGGTGCAAAACATGAAAAAATTCATTATCCTTGGATTATTTGGGCTGCTTTTAATCTCAAGCTTCTCGCTTGCGCAGCATCATCCTGATCCGGAATATGAGAGGTATTCTGCGCTTAATATGAATGTTCAGTGCAACATTGCCTTTACTGGCCCGGAAGATTGCTCTCCTTGTCCTCCCACCCCCTCCCTGCTGGATTATGCATACGGTTATGGAACCACTTTGGGCTATAGCCCCGCACAGCTTGCCCAGATAACAGATATGAATAACACTCTTGATGCACACAGCACTGCATTGTGGGTTTACCTTGATGCAGGAAATTATGCTGCATTCATGACTAGGCTTTCAAGCACATACACCGATTTGCGGACTGCCAAGCACATGTATCGAAGCACAATGAAGCAATATGTGAAGGCAGAATACTCCAGGATTCCTGAAGTAATTTCAGATTATGATGGTGCCAGGTCAAACTACATGGCTTGTCTTGGCGGATGCCCCCGCTAGGAGTTCCTTCTTTTTCTTTTCTAATTTTTGAGCATTTCTTTCGTCTAATTTTTGCATACATTTATAAAAGTTCGTCTGGAAACTTGCCCCATGAACGCATATAGATTCCTATTTATGGTATTGGTTATGATGGGCGTTGCTTTTTCGCTCACGTATTTTGGCCCGGGCACTGCACTGGACTGTGCAACCGGGATGGTAACTTTTGGTACTGCTGGTGAAACATATGAGTGGAATCCCGCCGGTGCAGGGCAGATGAATTATACTGGCACTGATTCCTGTATTAATGTTACTGCAAGCAATATCGTAATTAATTGTACAACATCCACCGGTGCAAATGGAATAATAAATGGAACAACAATAAGCGATGCGCTCATTTTTGTGAATGATGGCCTGAATACAATTACAATAATTAATTGCCACTTTGAGAATTCCACTTCAGGAACCGATGGAATGGGAATCCAGCTTGGTAAAGATGGTGGCGGAGCCGGAGTAGGCAAGATACTTGTGGAGAACAATTATTTCTATAATAATTCTTATGGGATCATGGCGTACAACCTTACAGACAGCGAAATCCTGGACAACGAATTGAAAGACCAAGTTCTGAGCGCTTTTTTTGTATGGGATTATGATAACATTCTTCTTGAGTTCAATGATATCCATGGTGTTGCTGAACCTGCCATGGTTTTCGAAGGAGTCAGCGCAATAGGCTCCGAAGCCTACATCTACAACAATACAATAGATGATGTGGGCAGCATAGGAATATACATTTCGTATATGGAAGACAGCGAATTAATGGATAACGAGATTTCCAATGCTGATGCCGGAGGGATTAGCGCCTTTGATGTAAAGGATACAATATTCAGCAGAAACAAGATTTACGACAATGGCCTCATTGGAAACAGTTATTCCGGCCTGTTAATTTCAGAGTACCACCACTGGGTTGTAGCCGAGAATGTGCAAATCCTGGACAATGAGATATATAATAATATTGGGGCAGGAATGAACATATTTAACCTGAGCAATGGAGTGATAAGCGGAAACAAAGTCTATGATACCGGAGCAGGGGTACAGCAATATGGGTTAATACTAAAAAATGCTGACCCGAGCACAATTAGCAACAATGATATTTCTGGCAATATTTTTGGAATGTACCTGGTGGATTTGGATGACGTTACCTTCCAGGAAAACGATATTGATAGCAATGATTGGGGAGTAATCCTGAAAGTTGACACATTCACAGAAAACACAGACGTTTCATTCATTGATAACAATATTACGGACAGCTGGCAAAAGGGAATGAACATCAGCAGGTCTCCAGGAATTATTTTGACTGGAAACAATATTTCACTCAATACGGACGGAGTAGCACTTGACACTTCGGATGGTGCAATCTTCCAGGGCAACTACTTTGATAATAATGATGGTGGCCTCGCAGTTTATTTCTCTGATGATCTGAGAGTAAATACCCAAAACATTTTCACTGGTCACGCCAATGAGGGAATTTTCCTAAACGGGAGTGATTCTGCAATAATTAAAGACAATGAATTTACTGCAAATATTAAACAATCGATTTATGTGCTTGATTCCTGGTATGCATCTATTAATTCCAATGATTTCTCTGGCAATGGTTATGGAGTGCTCTTAGAAGATACCTCCTTTGATAATGTGACTTCCAATACATTTGATGCTATTACTTGGATGGCAGTTCAAGCGAAAACTTCAACCGATTTGTATATTGCAGATAATACAATTACTAACGCGAATGTAGGTATTCACTTTGATGGAAATGGTGGAGCGCACGTTACGAATTCAATAATCGAAGGAAACGATATTTCTAATTCCAACAACGCAGGAATAAATGTGCACTGGGGAAGCAACAACAAAATTATTGGCAATACCTTATATGACAATTGCCAGGTTGGGGGAAATGGTGCAATCCGCACTTCATTTTCTAACCTGATGGATATTAACGACAATAATGTTTACGATAACCCCTGTGATGCAGGAATCTATTTGTTTGATTCTGATTTTGCAACAATTGACCCAAATCATATTTACAACAATTTGGGAGTAGGGCTATACCTTGGAAATTCGGATTGGGCGCTAGTTGAGGATAATGAGATTTACAACAATTCCTGGGAGGGGGTTGTCCTTGTTAACTCGAATTTTGCCCAGCTCAGGGACAACTTTATATATGATAATCTTTGGTGTGGGGTATATATGGATGCTTCAACTGATGGAAACTATTCAGGCAATCAGATATATGGCAACGAGTTTCATGGGTATTTCCTGAATATTGGTTCTGACCGCAATGAATTCCATGGTGAAGAGATATATGATAACAATGACAGCGGAATCTATGTGGATGACTCCACTGACATGATAGTTATGGACTCCACTTTCTATGGAAATGGCTATGGTGGCTGGTGGTTCTATGCGATTGAAGGTGCGCAGGCGGACAATGCCAACTTTTCGGATTGCACATTTTATGATAATTGGGGAACTATCTATCTGGACAACTCACCGAACTTGGAATTCCACCGCATAACTTCATACAATACTGTATTGGATGCGTTTTGGCTCACTGACTGTGGCAACTTCCTTATCCGTGACTCTGAGGTATATGATCACATCTTTTATACGTATTACTTTGAAAACTGCAATGGAGAGATATATGATTCAATATCTAAGGATAATGGAGCAGATACATATGGATTTGAGGCATACAGCTCAGGTATAATCCTCACTAACTTTGAAATCTATGGAAATGTGGATTCATATTGGAAAAGTGATTTAACCTCGATTGTAACTGCAGATAACCTCTGGATTGGACATGATGAGAACTACGGAATTTTCTACGAACATATAGTGGTTAATGCAGACACTGACATGAATGATTCGAATACTATCCTGAACATGAACTTCATCTCCATGAACTCAACTGATGCCAATGTAGCCGAATTCAATGTTCCAGCAAACCTTTCCACAAGAGTAAACGGCTGCGTAGGGCTCAAGTTCTACAATGACACCGCAGATGAGTTCCCAACCACAGCAGCAGAAATACTCGCCAACGGAGTTATGTTTAC
>DAOUYQ010000085.1 GCA_030666035.1 Microcaldota archaeon | reverse complement strand
AGCAAATGGGACAATGCTGCTCCTGGTGGAAGAAGGCATGCACGAGGAAAGGTTCCTCAGCACATTAAGGCATAGCATAGATGAAGAATTCGACTTGAAGGCCAGTGGCAAAAAGAAAGAGCTTGTGAGCAACAAGCTCCCTATTGCAGTCCCGCTCAGGATAGGGCCGCTTGGGGTGGAGGTGGAATAGATGGGTGGAGAAGAAGAGCTGTTGAACAAACTCAAGGAAAAGGACATTATGGCGGCAATCATAGGGATGGATGGTGTCCAGGTTGCTTCAAATTTCAGCCTTCATGAAGGTGTAGAATCTTATGCAGCATCCGCATTCAATGTTGGGGATGCGCTTCTGAGGGAAGCAGGAGAAAGCGCTAGGGAACTCATGGTTACTACTGACCGGGGAAACCTGGTCTTGCGGAAAGTTGAGCAGGGAATATTAATAAGCCTCATTAAGACAAAGGACCAGTATGCATTTTACAAGGGCCTGATGGAAACTGGCCATTTGCCGGAACCCGCACAAAAATCTGTTACGGAACCTGCCGAAAAAAAAGAGGGCTGATATATGGGCTCGGATTCCATTCTTTCTATTCTTGGGAAAGAAAAAAATTTTTGCGAGGCACGCATTGAAAGGCTTGCATTTTCCAGCGTGCGCTTCAAAGATGATGAAATTCGGGTAAATTCAGGTACTGAGGAAGGGGCAAATGTAAGGATTTTCAGGAACGGGTGCTGGGGATTTGCATCCGGAAAGCCGGATGAGATTCCAGAGCTGCTAAAACGGGCAAAAAAGCTCGGCTCAATTGGAAAGGGCAACCTTAAGCTGGAAAAACGGGGGAAAGTTGCCAAAGCAAAAAAGAAGAAAATTGGAAAGGGCATCGGTGCAGAAGAGCTCGTGGATTTGTGCAAGGAACTTGGAAAAGAAATGCGTGGAAAGAGGATAACTAACCGGTCCATAGGGCTTTTTGAAGAAAGGGACAAGCAGGAATATTATAATTCGGATGGAGAAAATGTTTCAGAAGAAACGCTGATTATGTATGGGCGCTTCTCTGCAATAGGCAAAAGCGGAAAAAGGATCGAGGAAGGCGGGGAGAGGTTTAGTTCACTGAAAAAATGGGAAGGGGAGAAACTTAGGCACTGTGCAAGGGAAGCAAAACGGAAATGTAATGAATCCCTGGATGCAGAACCTGCGAAAACAGGGGAAATACCAATAGTAATGGATAGTGCACTTGCCGGGGTTTTTGCACATGAAGCGGTAGGGCATGCGTGTGAAGCAGATGGAATAATTGATGGAACATCAATTTTGAGGGACATGCTGGGAAAGCGGATTGGTTCGGAAAATATAACAATCTGGGATGACCCTACCTTGGAAGATGGATTCGGAAGGTATTGTTTTGATGATGAGGGAATTGAGGGGAAAAAGGTCGAGCTCATAAAAAATGGAGTGGTTGTGGGGAGGCTCCATTCTCTTGAAACTGCGGCAGAGCTCGGAGAAAAACCGAACGGCCATGGGAGGGCAGAATCGTATGCGTATAGCCCACTAGTGCGAATGAGCAATACTTGCATAGAGCCTGGGGAGCAGAAAGTGGAAGAAATTATGGGGCTCAGGAGGGGGCTCTACCTAAAAGGAATGAATGGGGGAAGTGTTGACCCATTTACGGGCCAGTTTATGTTCCGGTGCGAAGAAGCATTTCCAATAGAGAATGGGGAGCTTGGAAAAAGGACAAGGGCGGTTTCCATCACTGGAACAATCCTGGATACCCTGCATGAAATTGATGGAGTTGCAAAGGATTTTGAGCTTTCTCCGGGATTCTGCGGAAAGGACGGCCAAAACGTGCGCGTAAGTGATGGGGGGCCGCATGTGCGGGTAAATAAAATAAGGGTTGGCTAAGGGGGGAATCAGCTGCCGTTTAGCATCTTTTTGTAAGCTTCCGGAAGAGTGTTGGCAAGGTCAGATGCACAATACGCATAGCTCTGTTTTTTATAGAGGATGTCTCCGGCCAGGCCTGCAATATATGCTGCAGCTGCTGCTGCAGCAAGAGAAGAATTAATTGCAAAAAGGGCAGCTGTAAGCCCTGCAAGCACATCTCCGGTTCCGCCTTTTGTCATGCCAGGATTTCCTTTGGTGTTTCTTATTACGCGGGTGCCATCTGAAATGAAATCCGTTGGGCCCTTTTTGAGGATTGTGCAGGAATATTGCCGGGCAAAATCCAGGACATTCTGGGGGGTGGAAGGAATCCCAAAAAGCCTCCTGAACTCGCCTTCGTGGGGAGTGAGTATCGTGCCTTTCAGTTCGGATTTTTTAATTTTTTTAAGCCCGTCGCCATCAACTACTATCCTGCTGTATTTCTTCCGGAGTTTAAGAAAGGGGAATTTTGCGTTGCCCAGCCCAGGGCCATATAGTGCGCAATCTGCTTCAGGAAGCTCATCAACAATTATTGGTTCGGGAATGGGCAAAACAGAGTAGAGAATTCCGGGGGAAGCCTCTCCGGGAAGAAAATAAATTAAATCACAGAATCTGCGTGCGCCTAAAATGCTGAATGCCGGAGCACCATGGTATTGCCTGCTTCCTGCAACTATCAGTATTTTTCCATTATCCCCTTTTCTGGAAAGGCGTTTGGGCACTCTGAGTTGCTTAAGGGCCTTCTTCATGCATGGAGTTCGTGCCGGTGTTTTTAATAGCTTGGGTTGGAAAAAGAAACAATGAAGCACCCCGTCATAGTATTCTCAGCAGCGTTTATCCTGTTTCTTGCCCAGCTGCTGGTATGGGGAGGGATAGTAATGGTCCAGGTCCCTATAGCACATGAAGAGCTTGCTTCCACCCTTAAGCTGGAAATGCCTGAAAAGGTAGTTCCGGTAATTCTTTCGTATTATCCTGAATTAAATGCGCTAAGCTATGAGAGCTCAGTGGGGTATTGTGAATACAAGGATGCAATGGGAATGGACATTGATGTGGAAGGGATAACCGATGAATATGTATGTGAAATTATTGATGGCGGATTGGTTTCAAACACGGAAGAACTGCGGGATTACCTCACGAGAAAAGTGGTGGCGCAAAAGGTTGATGAATATTCAGTGAGTTATGGGCCAGGGGCAAGCCAATTCCACTGGATTGGTGTCCTATTCATCCTAATTGGGGGATTTCTGGCAGTTGCTGCATTTGCGGTTTTGTACTTTGGAACAAAAACATTTCCCAAAGGATTATTCTGGTATTCCGTATTCAGCGCAGTGTACGCATTTGGAAATATGGTTTTGAGTTTGCTTTGTTTCCTTATCCTGCCCGGACTAGTGACAAATGCTGCGGAAGCTTCTGTTGAAGGCGGCTTTGAAAGCGATGTGCTTGTATTAATGGGCCACACTATAGAACAGGCAGTTGAAGGGCTTTTTATTGAGCCGGCATTTATTTTTGGGGGGATGGCATTCTTTTTCTCGATTCTGGCTGCATTATTCTATGTAATGGGGATGTATGCAGGAAAGGAGGAAGGGGCAGCCTAGGCAGATGGGTATAGGGAAGGTGCTCCAGAAGAGCCTGCGGAACCTTTGGAATCAGAACACTAGGGAATTGATTTTTTCCTTTGTTTTTTTGGCTTTGGCAACTGCTGCTTTTACCGGGCTTTCATCTGTTTTTTCATGCGCGTACGCAATTGCTGAAGAGGAATTTATGCGGTGGATAAAGGGATTTTCCTTAAGTGCAGGGAATGTTTCGAAAGAGCCTCCCTGGGCACCTATTCCCGGAATGAGGAGTGGGGTATTTTTACCTGCGGTTTCAATTGCTTTTGGAATTGCATTGCTTGTTGCGCCTACAACCAATCCTGTTTTCCATTCTTTGGCTTTTTTGAATACCTCTTCGTATAGGGGGGTTTTGGAATCTGATAGGATTTTTTCCTGGAAATCGGATGCTCCTGGGTTGCTTGTGCGGCCAAGCATGTAAACAAGCTTATCTTTGCGAAGAAAAGGCTTCACGCTGTCTCCTCCCATGTATGGGGAAACAGTAACTGCATCTGCGCCCCAGAAATCATAGGCTTCTGTTGCATAAGCTTTGCTGGATTTTCCGATATCCCCCCGCTTTGCATCAAGGATTACATAGGTTTGGTTTTTGTAGCGGTCAATTAGCTCTTTGAGGGCAAACAAGCCATCAAATCCTTCTGCTGCAAAATATGCATAGTTGGGCTTTATTGCGGAAATCAGGTTTTCCTCCAATAGGGCATCAATTAGTTCAGAAAAATAGGAGACTGTTTCCGCTTTCATGCGGGATTTTACAGGGTCTATCCCAAAGCAGAGGAGGGAGTTTGTTTTTTTTGCATATTTTTTGAGTTTTTCAAGAGCCATATTCATCCCTGTATTTTTGATATAGCGAATAAATTTCGTTGGTTATGTGAATTTTTCCATCTACTTCTCTTCCATGGAGATATTTGAATATATCCGTGGTTTTGGCAAGGGAATAAACCGGGATTCCGGTTTTTGAAATGAATTCTTCCACTGCATTTTTGGATTCTCCTTTTTCTTCCCTGTCTACTCCAATTACCAGGGCCTTTACTTTTGCGCCCATGGATTCAAGCAGTTCAACTGAATCGTATTTTGTTCCTCCTGTAGTAAATA
>DAOUYQ010000099.1 GCA_030666035.1 Microcaldota archaeon | reverse complement strand
TAGAACAAAGAGAAACATTTTCAATACTGTTTCACTCTATGCTGAGAAATCCTGCTTTCAATGCAGAGTGGTTGGGTTCTGAAAGACTTTCTAAATTAAAACGAGCAGCAAAACGAATCGGAAAGAACGATCGTTGGTATGAAGCGGCAGCTGCTATGGGTGCCCTCCTGAAAAATCCAAAAATCGATCCAGGCCAAGTTCTAAGCCCTGAGGCAGTCGATAATATAGACACTATTGCCCTGATAATTGAACAAAAATCCAAAGAAGTGATGGAAACCAGGGATATTTTTTCAGAAATTGTACGTAATCCTGATTTTAAATTAGAACAACTCGTGGAGATAAGGCGGGCACTCGAAGCTTCTGGAGGCGACCCCAGTGAGGTTCTAAAGAAATATGGGGAAATTACTGAATTGTAATTAGGCTTGTATCAGAGCTCCACTTTTCTCAATTCAATCTTTAGAAGAATAATAATACTCATTTCTTTCCCTTTGCTCTCGATCCAGAACACTGTGCGGCTTATTTATTCTCGGGCGCTTGGAATCCTTGTCCCTGCGCATAGTAATTCCTGCCATTTTAAGGAATTCATTCATCCCTGCACGCTTGCCCATGGGGGTGGATGCATGGCCATGCACTGAGCTCTCCCCATCAAACACCATCAGCCTGTGCGCAATTGAATCCACAAAAACCACATCATGGTCAACTACGAATGCGCATTTTTCTGTTTCTGTAATTGTGCGGCGAAGCAAATCTGAGAAGCGCAGCCTCTGCTCCACATCAAGAAATGCGGTCGGTTCATCAAAAAGGTAAATGTCTGCTTTTTGCGCAAGTGCATACGCAATTGAAACACGCTGGAGCTCTCCCCCTGAAAGCTGCTCAAGCTCCTTTTCCATAAGTTTATTGATGCCCAGCTCGCGCCTTGCAGTTTCTGCAATCTGCTTATCTATATTTTTGGAGAGGAATAACTGGAGAACAGTAGTGTCTTTTTGGGGCTTAATGTACTGGGGCTTATAAGATACCCTGAATTTTTGGGGCTCCCCTTCATCCGGCTTTTCCACTCCTGCAAGCATTTTCACAAAAATGGATTTTCCAAGTGCATTTTTTCCTACAATCCCTACTATTTCTCCCTGGCGAATATCCCCTGCATCAGAAATGAATTTGAATCCGCTAAAGGATTTTTTCATTTTGGGGTAGGTGAATTTGGTCTGTGTCTGGGTTTCCCGCTCGCTGTATTGGCTGAATGCAATTTCCCGCTCGCGGAAGCGGATGTTTTCCTCCCTTAAGAATCCCAGGAGGTATTCATTTATCCCTGCACGGGTGCTTTTTACCCCTGAAGAAACACCGTATGCGTTTTCCTCCCCATAAAAAATATAGACATAATCGCTCATGTAATCCAGGATTGCCAAATCGTGCTCCACAACCACCATCTTCCTTCCTTCTGCAAAATCCCTCAGGATGAGGGAGGTGCGGAGCCGCTCTTCAATATCCAGGTAGTTGCAGGGCTCATCCAGGTAGTAAATGTGGGCGTCTTTGAGGTAAGATGCGGCTATGGAAACTCTTTGGAGCTCGCCTCCGGAGAGCTGGGGGATTTTTCTTTTGAGTATTTTTGTACGGTTGAATTTTTTTACTGCTTCTTCATATGCATTGCGCTCATCCATTTTTTTTAGGAGCTCTTCTACGCTTCCCTTGAATGCATCCCTGAGCTTATCCACCATCTGGGGCTTATATGAAACGGTTAAGGCCGCATCCCCTTCGGACTCAAAGTATCTTCTTGTTGCAATAGGGAGGCGCTCTTGGATTTCGGGCTCAGTAAACTGCTTGGTGTATTCCCCGAAATTGGGCTGGAGTTTCCTTGCAAGGAGGTTCAATGCTGTTGTTTTTCCAATTCCGTTTCTTCCAACTATTCCGCATAAGCCTTCTTTTGGAAGGGGCAAATTGTATAACCTAAAGGAGTTTACTCCGTATTGGTAGATTGGGTCGCCGGATTCCCCCGCAAGATTTATGATTGTGATTGCATCCATTGGGCATTTTTTAACGCATAAGCCACAGCCGATGCAAAGAAGTTCATTGATTTCCGGGTACCCTGTCTTTTCATCGGTTACTATGCATTCTTCGCCCATTCTATTGACTGGGCATACCTTCTCGCATTGGTAGCCGCACTTTTTCTTTGTGCAGAGGTCCCGGTCCAGGATTGCAATTCTTGGGCACATTTTAATCACGGAAGTTAAGAGTAGTGTAGGAGAAAATAATTAAAGGGAAGTGGGAATCTTAGGTGTGGGGATTGGTGAGCGTATCTTTTTAAAACATTTCTAAACACAATAACTTGCATGGCAGCTACTACTCAAAGAACACTCTTCAGTGAGGAGGGGAAAGGGGAACTTGCTAAAGAAAGGCTTAGGGAAGCCCATAAAGGTTATGGGGGCCTTCGAATAAGGATAAGTGATTCTCCAATGCCGGAAGGCATAAGGGGAGCAAGAAGAATGAGGAGAAGATTAACCCGCCGAACCTTGGAGGGAAGAGGTGCTGCGGTGCTTAGGGCTAAAGAAATTGCGCTTAGTGAATTAGAATCAACGGTTGCAATAGAGAAGGAAGATGCAATGCGTATAGCCCTGGAAAAAATAGGAAAAATAGAAAATGCAGAGAAGAAACTCTCAAAGGGGGCTGGCGCGATGAGTGTTTTCGGTGGCATACTTGGGGCTATGGGTGGAACTATAAGTGGAGGAGTATATCTTATTTTAACTGAACTTCCTCAAACCGCAGCCTCAGTTCTACTCGGAAGTACAATTGCGATAGGAGTAATTGTGGGAGCCTTTATTGGAGCAATTGTGGGCTCGGAGAATAGAAGGGAAGCCCTTGCGGTGGCTGAAGCCGACCACAAAGGAAGGGCCGATGAGATATATAAACAATGGACTAAAACGCTAGTGGGGCTGGGCAGGAAAGCACAGGCCCTGGTTGATGAGTGCCAAAAACTGCTCTCTTGAATTTATTTATTTTATTTTATTTTTCTTTTTTTATGTGTTAAATTCTGGCACTAGCTTTTTAAAACATTTCTAAACACAATAAACTTGATGAGGGCTGCTACTCAAAGAATCCCTGGGGAGAAAGGGAAAAGAATCAATGCTGCAAGGCAGAAAATCCGGGTCCAGATCAAAAGATACCGGGGCTTGATGGACAGGGTAAATGAGCTGGATATGAGGAAAAACGAGCTATTGGTGGCTCTTGGGCCAAAAGAGAGGCTTGTGTCTACTGCCAGGGGGATGACTGCTCAAGTGGCTGTAAAAAATATAAACTTAGTCCTGGTAGCGAATCCGGATGCGGACTCGGGTTTAGAATTGGACATTGCAAATGTGAATTTTGTTGAAAAATTAACGCATAATATGGATGTGTTGGGCAAGAGGGAAGCTGAATTTGGGGATTTAAGAAAAGGGTTGGGAGAATTTCTTTGCAAGGAAAGGGAAATTGTTGAATCGCATTTAAACACCCTAAAGCTGCTGGATGAAAAGGTCTTGAGCGGAAAAAGGGATTATATTGGCAAAATTAAAATTGCTGCTGCTGTGGTTGGTGCGGCTCTGGTACTGGTTCCAAAAATGTTGCTCAAACCGGAAATTGTTCCACAGACAATGAACGGCTTGGTGAACTGGGGCGTACTAATTGGAAGCGCCATACTTGCTGGATTGGCCCTTTATGCATTTAATAGGAAACTGGAGCGTGCGGGCCATTCTGTATTGGAGGGGGGAATTGCTGAAGTGGGAATTCCAACCAAAAAAGAAACCCTGAATGAAATTGAATCCGGCAAAATAGATGTCCTGGCAAACATGCTCTTTGAGAAGCTTGAGGATAAAATCAAGCGGCAAAAGGAAGGGCTCTTTAAAAGGGCTGAAGATGCAATCCAACATGGGACAAACAGGGTTGGGGAATGGATTGCCCAGCTGGAGCGGGCTTTCTAGGTCCCTTAATCTTTATTTTTCCTACCCTAGCATTTAAAAAAACTATTTGCAGAGTTCCATTTCCAATGTAAGTAGTGGGAATGGATAGGTGAAGACTATGGACGAAGAGCCAACAATTGAAAAAGCAGGAGAAACAGCAGAGAAGGTGGAAGTGCGTGAAGAGCCAACAATTGAAAAAGCAGGAGAAACAGCAGAAAAGGCAGATGTAACCGAAGTGGCAGTTAAAAC
>DAOUYQ010000064.1 GCA_030666035.1 Microcaldota archaeon | reverse complement strand
AGAAGCAGGGACATGTACCTTGCATATCTCTCTAATTGCATTGAAGAAGAAGAGCGCGTTGCAAACCAGCTTGTTGAGAGGCTGGAGGAATTATACGGGCTTTATTTCCCGGAATTGCGGATTGATGACCGGAGAAATTTTGTGCTCATTATTTCCAAGATCACCCGGGATGATGTGGATGTGGGGGCAATTTCCAAATATGTGGGTGAGGGAAAGGCCAGGCAGATTGCAGAAGATGGGGAAAAAAGCATCGGTGGGGATTTCACTGAAAAAGATGTAGCGAATATGAAGAAGATGGCGGATGAGATTGAGGGCATTTATTCATTGATGAACAGGCATGAAAAATACCTGGATGATGTTTGCGGGGAGGTCTGCCCAAACCTGAGGTATCTGGTGGGGGCAAAAATTGCAGGAAAACTAATTTCGGGTGCAGGGGGTTTGCAGAAATTGGCAGTTATGCCTGCGAGCACAGTACAGGTTCTCGGGGCAGAAAAAGCGCTCTTTAAGCATTTGAAGAACAGGAGCATTGCGCCTCCAAAGCACGGGATTATTTTCCAGCATGCAAGCATTTCAACTTCCCCAAAAAGAGTAAGGGGAAAAATTGCAAGGGCGCTTGCCAATAAGATTGCACTCGTTGTAAAAGCGGATGCTTATACAAAACGGTTTATTGCCCCGGAAATAAAGGACAAATTTGAGAAGCGGTTTGAGAACATTATGGCACAGGATAAAACTGCGGAGCATAAAAAATGAAGATTCTGCTTCTTGCAGATTTGCATGGAGATAAAGAAGTCCTGGATAAGCTTGGGGGCAAAGCAGGAAAATACGAGCGGGTTATTGTAGCTGGAGATCTGGGGGATGATGAGTATATAGAAAAGCTGCTTGGAACCTCAGATAATATTTACTGGATACCCGGGAATATAGAACGGCTGGAAATCTGTGGAGAGCTGCAGGAAAAATGCATACATGGAAAAAAAATTGAGCTTGGAAACGGGTTCAATATAGTTGGCTTTGGGTTCAGCGGGCCTACTCCTTTTGGAACCCCGGGGGAATTATCTGAAGAGGAAATTTATGCGCAGATGAAAGGGCTTCCGATAGATAATAAAACAATACTGGTTACGCATTCTCCGCCCTATGGAATTATGGATGAAGTCTCAGTTGGGATACATGCAGGAAGCAAATCCATAAGGAAGATAATGGAAGAGAAAAAGCCGCTGGTGCTTGCGTGTGGGCATATCCACCAGGCAGAGGGAAAAGAAAAGGCCGGGGACACTACTGTGGTCCATATTCCACAGGGGAATATGCATAAAGGCATACTTCTGGAAATTAATGGGCATATACACCTGGATGTGGAAAAGCTATGAAAGACGCGGTGATAAAGAAATGCGGGAGCAGGGCGCGGATTCTGAAACTGATTAATGAGCTTTTCCCTAAAGCGAATCCACAATTAAAAGAAAGCGATATCTACTTTGTTGGGGTATTTGGAGGGGAGGATGTTGGGTTTTTGCACTTGGGGCAAAAAAGGGGAAAAATTACTCTGGAAGGAGTGGGGGTGAAAGAAAAATACCGTGGAGGGGGGCTTGGGAGCAGATTCCTGGATACTGCAATAACCCTTGCAGAGCGGACAGGGAAAGAAATTATTTTAAAGGTAAAGCCTGGGAACGCAGTGGCGTTAAATCTGTATGCGAAAAAGGGGTTTGTTATAAAAAGAGTGCGGGACGTTTATATCCTCCAGCGAAAACTCTGTACCTGAATAGGGGGATTGAGCCAACCTGGTAAGCTGCAAGCTTTGGGAGCTTGTTATCTGAGTTCAAATCTCAGATCCCCCATTTTACTATTTTTTTTGAAAAAAAGAAAAAATATTGAATACTGCTTCTTCATCTACCCAATGTTCTAGAATTAGAGGATAAAAGTAAACGATTGTATACTAATGATATGATTGCACGATGGACAAAGATTCGAAAATGAGGAAATTGGACCTGAAGAAGCCGACAGGTATTATAAAGAGTTGTTTAGAGCTAAAAGAACTCTGGATGAACTGACTTTTGAGCTTGATAGTCTGTATGGAATTCTGGCACAGTTTGCAAAAACCATTGGGGATGCAAGAAATAGTTGTAAATTAGGCCGGAGCCGGTTTTGCTTTTGCACTATGTTCTTCCACTACCACACCTGCAAATTCCCTGCTGATTTTAAGGTCCAGCTCAATTAGCTTCTGAACCACTGGGTTTTCCTTGTTTAGCTTGTATAATGTAGTGTTGCCGATCTTCCTGCTCGCTTTTACTAGTTCATATGCCTCTAAAACTGGCCAGACATTGTATAGGGAAGCCCTGGAAATACCTGAATTCTCAGCCATTTCAGTTTTTGTGTAGTCAAATATGCTATTTTCTATTAGGAAATCTACTACACGTATGAACGGTGTGTCCCCTAAAAACTGAACCAATAATGATTTTTCCATGGTTTAACCATGAACATGAGGGTTTATAAATATAAGCGTTGGATGTATGTTTAGGTGGACAGCAGTGCCCAATTTGGCAGAAGAAGACATCATTCCCTGGATCCTTGATAAATTTGCCCGTCATGGCTGGTGGAAGGCAAAACATACCAGCTTTGACAATATTCCAAAGGGTGCTCCACAGCACATGAGGGGCAGAATAAAGGCTGTTGCTGAAAAGCTCGTGGGTGAGAATTATTTGATTGAGAAACCAACAGGATATGGGCGGGAAGTTAGCCTCAACTTTGAACGGAAGAATGAGATATTTGACATTATTGAGAAATGGAAACTAAAAAGGTGAAAACTGTATAAAAAATTTTAGCTTTGGAAATCCGGGGAAGTTATAATCCAACGAAAACAGAGTACGGAAAACATAAAATCCGGGAGTCAGAACCTTTCAGGAAATAGAGGTTCATCTTTTTTTCTTCAAAAAAGCAATGTGTGGACTTGCTATTTCTTCTTTCTCCTTTTCTTCAATCTTTGAATAAAAATCTGCAATCTTGCAATCTGCCCCTGCAACCTCTGCACTTCCCTGTCCCTGCTTACTTCAGTGGTTCTGGAAGAAGCAGATTTCTTCGCCTTTTCTTCAAGGTTCTTTCGGCTTTCGCGCTCCGTCTCCAGCGCCTTGCGCAGGTTTTCATTTTCTTGTAACAGGGCTAAAACGCGCTCATCGCGTTTCTGCTTTTGCGGGCTTTTGGGAGATTCCTTTTCAGATTTCTCGAGCTTTTTCTCTTCCTTTTTTGTAAGGATGAATTCCGCATCCGCAACCTTGTGCCCCTGCAGGAACATGTGCTTGAGCAGGTCTTTGTCCAGTACAGAATCAGAATGCTCAATTTTGCGCAGCGTATTGTCATAGTGGTTATATGCCTTTACTGCTGCGGCATACGCATCCCTGATGTGCGGGTTCTGGATTTCCTTTCCAAGCTTCTTTTTTTCCTCAACTAAAATGCTCTTTTGCGGAACAAACAATTTTACATGGAAGCGGGAAGCAATCCGCATTACAAAGTCGGGTGCCGGAGTAACATCTGTGGCAATAACTGATGGTTTTCCAAGGGAAGAAATTATTCTTATTATATCTTCATGTGAGAGCTCTTTTTCGCATCCTGCTTCAATAAGCTCTCCGTTCAAATCAAGTGCTGCATAAGCAGTGTAGACTCCGGGGTCTATGCCCACAATCAAGTGCAGCTACTCACCCTGCTCCTGATAAACATAATCCTGCTTTGCGAAGATTCTTGTATGTGGCTTCACATTGCGGGTAACATTTACATTCGAGCCAATCCAGCAGTCGTTTCCGATTGTTTTTCCCGGCATTGTGCAGGCAAGAACACCGAATTTTACATTGTCCCCGACTATGCAGCCAAGCTTTTTCCGCCCGGAATTTATCCAGCCTTTTGAAGTTAGGACATTTATGTTCTGGGCATCAAAGCGGTAGTTTGCAACCTGAGTGCCGGAACCAAAGTTAACTCCTTCCCCTACAATCGAATCCCCAATGTAAGAGAGGTGCTTTGCAGCTACGTTGTTGAAAAGGATACTGTCTTTTACTGTAGTGGATTCCCCTATTTGGCAGTTCTCCCCAATAGAAACAAAACCGCGCAAATACGCATGGGGCCCAACCTTTGAGTTTTTCCCGATATATACTGTTCCTTCAATGTGCGAATCAAGCACTTCAGCCCCATCTTCCATGATTATTTTTCCGTTTATGCTTGAGTTCTCTACCTTCTCAACTGAAGCTTCGGTATCTTCCAAGAGATTTTGGTTCAATTCAAAGAGGTGCCAGGGGTAAGCAACATCCATCCAAAAGCCTTCCACCTCTACTGCCTTTGCTCCCTTGAATACATCTACGACTTCATATTCTCCGCGTGAAGTTGGCTTGAGGGATTTTAGCTCTTCAAAAATGGATGGGGAAAAGCAATAAACTGAAATATTTGCAAGGTTGGAGGGGGGGTGCTCGGGTTTCTCTATAAAGTCAGTGATGAGGGAGTTTTCCACTTTTGCAACTCCAAAACGGGTGGGGTTTTCAACCTGCTTTACTGCAATTGTTTTGGTCTTTTTGTGCTCTTCAATTACTTTTTTGTAGAATTCCGGGTCACAGATGTTGTCTGCGGCAACCATCAGGAAATCCTCATTTGCAAAGGATTCGGCATCTAAAAGTGCTGCACCGGTTCCGTGCTTTTCTCCCTGCTCAATAAAGGTAATCTTTAGCCCAAGGCTGTTTTCATTAAGATAATCAATAAGCATTTCCTTTTTGTATTTTACAACTACGCAGACTTCAGTAATGCCTGCAACCTTAAGCCTGGAGAGCACATGCCAGATTAAAGGTTTTCCTGCAACTTGCAGAAGTGCTTTTGGCCTGGTGTATGTTAGGGGGTGCATTCTTACACCAATTCCAGCTGCTAAAACTATTGCTTTCACGATTCCCACCGCTTAAAATTGTAGTTATTAAGATTTAAAAGTAAGATGGAATGGATTTCCATCACTATTTTGCAGAAGAATTAATCCTGAAAACCTGTATCAGATTCAAAATCCGCAAATGTTTTTCCTTTTGAATATTCTTCCAACTTCTCTATTGAGTTGAAAATGTGCTTGAGGAGAACTGCCTTCCTCCTTCATAGTATCATTCTCAAATCTTTCATTATGTATGGCTTGAGCAGCGCATCCACTGAGCGGAAGGTAACAAGGTCTACGCTTTTCTTCAGTGCGGATTCAAGCTCGATTTTAAGTCTGGCAAGGCCAAAAAGGGTAAATGCAGGGGGAGGTTCTATCAGTATGTCAATATCGCTTCCGCGTTTTTCATCACCCCTTGCGGCACTGCCAAAGAGAGCAGCTTTGCGTATCTTGTACTTTTTGAGTATTCTCTGGATTTTGCCGACGGATCTCTTGTCCATAAGAAATTACCTCTGTCCAAAGATTTAAACCTTTCCTTTGGCTTTGAGTGAAGAGAAATGGGCATTATTCACTAAATGGGCATATTTAGCAACAAAGGAATTGGAAGAAAAAATCAAACATAATTTTCTATCAGCTTTTTTGCCTTTGTGTGAATTTCTTCGAGCCTTTCTTTTGTCTTTGCTTCCAGGGTAAGGCGGATTATTGGTTCAGTTCCGGAAGGGCGGATTAAAAGCCAGTAATCTTCTGCATCTATTCTTATCC
>DAOUYQ010000057.1 GCA_030666035.1 Microcaldota archaeon | reverse complement strand
GGGAGAATAACGTGGATTCCCCTGATGAGATTATTGAGGGGACAGTTGCTGCTAAGCGCAAACTGGTTTCCGGCTTGGGTGGGGCAGAGGATGTTAATGAGGAATTGTTCCGCGGGGTATTGGATTCGTTTCCTGTGCATTGGGCAATCAGCTTAAGCGGGGAGCCTACGCTTTACCCTAAGCTTCCGGAATTGATTAAGAACCTGAAGGGAAGAAAGGAAGTAAAGACTGTATTCTTGGTTACTAATGGGCAGGAGCCGGAGATGCTGCTTAGGCTAAAAGAGGAGGGGGCAATGCCCACTCAGTTGTATATTTCTGTGGATGCTGCTGAACCTGAAACTTTTGATAAAGTTAATGTGCCGGTTTACCCGGATGCCTGGGGAAGGATAAACCGGACGCTTGAATTAAGTGCGGATTTTCCCTGCAGGAGAGTCTTGAGGTTTACTGTGATTAAGGGGATTAATGATTTGGATTCTATGTTGGCGCTTTATGGGGAGATGTTTGAGAAAAGCGGGGCTGATTTTATTGAAGTTAAGGCGTATATGCACTTGGGGTATTCACGCAAAAGGCTGGGGGCGGAGAATATGCCTACTCATGAATATGTAAAAGAGTTGTGTGGGAAGCTGCTTGAATATTTGCCGGATTATGAATATAGTGATGAGCAGGAGGTTTCTAGGATTGTGCTGCTTAAGAATAAGAAATCTAGGTATGAGAATATTATTGAGAGTGTTGATGGGTAGGGCTTTGATTACAAAGGCACTTGAGGGAAAGCGTTTTTGGGATGGGATATTTCCTTCAAGTTAGGAGGTAATCTCCTCCATCCTGCCTGTTTTTTCTGCCTCTTTTATTTCCATTGCAACCCTTCTTCCGAAGCTTACTGGTCTTCTGTACAAGTAATAGGAATATGGGGTGAAGCGGGTTCCTGGGGAGCCCGGCATCCTAAACGAAACATCAAATACTACGAAGCGTTCCTTGCCGTCTTTTTCTTCAATTGCGCCCTGCAGGGCAAAGGGGCCGATTAACCCTTTGGGGTAGAATTTCTTTACGGTTTCTACAAACCTTTCTCCGGCTTCGATTCCGCTTTGGAGGAGGGATTCGCGCATTGTGGAGGCGATGTGGCCGGCTTCGATTGTAGTGAAGCGCTTGTATTTGAGGGCTTCGATTTGCTGGGGGGCGGGAAGGCGGAGCAGCCCGTCTAAGTTTGTTTGGCGGCGGCAGTCTATTCCCAGGAGCTCTAGTTCCTCATAGAGGGGGGAATAGAAGAAATTAAAGTTGAATTGGGCGCCCAGGATGAACTCTTCAATGCGCGCGTCTTTAAGGTCAGCTTCTTTGATTATTCCCTGGGCAATTAGCTTGCGGCTTTTTTCTTCGTATTCTTCTGGGGTTGCTGCAAAGAAGAAGGCGCGCTCATAGGAGCGCCTGGCATCTTGTACTTTTACTAAGGAGAGCGCATCTATTTCATCAGGAGCAAAGGTTCTTGAGATGTTTATGTCTGCTGCTTTTAGCAAATCGTATTGGTTGTTGGGAACGGTGCGCTCTTCGGCACGTAAGAGAGCTTTGTTTCCAAAAATTGGAATTTTAAAATCGTTTTCAATTGCATCGTAACCTACATATACTGAGAACGAGCGGTTTGGGATAAAGACTGAACCAACTAGTTTCTTTTGGTTTTCAGGCTTGGTTATGTCCGCAAAATTATCCAGAGTAAGAACCTCATCTACTACTCCGACTGTTTCGGATCCCCTTTTGCGGGTTTTGTACGCTTTTGAGTAAGTGGTTTCTCTGCCCTTTTGGCAGACTACCATGGATTTGTAGCCTTCGGCTACGGCACCTTCGGAGACATCTAAAGCTGAGTGGCTTCCCAGAGTTGAAATAAACATATTGCTCACCTATGGGGATAATTTATATGCTTAGAAATAAAAGGCTTGTTTTTGGAGGGGGTATGTAACCATGGTTACATAACAGGCGCAAACCCAATTTGCATTACCAATGTTTATAAACATTTTCCCACATATTATAACATTATGACCAGGTATAAGTCACAGTCACATAGAGTAACTGAGGCAAGGAGAATGGCTCAGGTAAAGGCACTCAAGGCAAAAAATAATTCTCCCGCAAGAGGCGGGGCACAAACAGCAATGCAGGGGGCCCTCTTTAATGCGCACAGGAAAGGAACTGGTGCAATAGGAATCAATGCTCTCGCGGTTGGAACAGCTGTTCTTGCAGCTAGTGAAGCAAAGGCTTCGGAAAAAATCCGTGAAGCCATTGCTCAGGACACAGAGAAAGAGCATAATTATCTCCAGGATATTGTTGCGCCTCTGGGAATTACTGCTCTTGAACTCGCGTTACTCTTCATGGCATTTAGGCTAAATCCAATAAAGCCAAAAGAAACTTTCAGAATGGACCCATATGGGGGTGTGACCACCTATCCCAAAAATGAATTTCCAACGAAGGTAAATGGCAAAACATGGATGGATCTTATAGACGAACTGGAGTTGCGCCGCGATACTCCTGTTGATTGTGAATTCAAAGTCAAAAGAGACACTAACCCTGAGAGTATAAAACGTTACACTCTGGTGGGCAGAAACGAAGTTCCCAAGCAAATAAACAAGAGACGGCGGGGGATTGTGGTGGCTGCTCTGGCTGCACTCAGTGTAACCTCAATTGTAGGGCTTATTGCATTAGATACCTCGCCCACAGAGAATAGGGAAAATATTGTAGATGCCAAAAAACAGGAACCCGGGGCAACTGAAGAATATGAAGGAAGTTTATGGTTTGTGCCGGTACTTGGGGCCTTGGTTTGCATGGCAGGGGCAATCCCAATTTTGCAGAGAAAGGAGAAGGAAGGAATGGCATTGGCTATAGCTGAATTTCTAAAAAAAGAGGAATCGAAGGTCAAAAATGAGTGAGCAGCTATTTTGGGAACCAGTTTATCCTGAAATATTCTTCTAATGCATCCGGATAATCCTCCAAAAGGGATTCCGGGCCAGGGAACTTTGCTTTTGGAATGTATTCCTGGAGGTGCGAAGGAAGCCCACTGCTTTTTTTGAACTGTTTTATTGCAAGGGAAATGTTCCAGAGTACTCTGTCTCCCATTGCATGCACCCGCCCATGGTCAAAATAGAAGGGGCCTTTTCGTTTCCGGATAAATACTGAAACGTGCTCGGTCTGGTCCAGGAACGGCCCGCGGAAAGTCTGGGTTTTTGGAAGCACGGAGGAACGAAGTTCAAAGAGGATTATGCATTTTGAATCCGTTGCATACGGATGGGCTCCGAGCACTTTGAATTCTGCTTTTTTAAGGAAGGATTCCAGCTGCCCTGAAATTCTCCAGATCTGGCCCCAAAGCACATCATCCACTACGTCCTTGGGCTTATCAAATGCAAGAGCAAAGATGCCCCTCTTACCCAAGCAGTTTGAAAGCTCTTCCCTGCTCAATTCTTTTGGGAAGAAAAATTCTTCTGAATGGTTGGCAAGGTAGGCTGCAGAAAGGAAAACAAGGCGCTGGGCATTCCCGTGTGTAATTACTGCAGCTACGTTGCGCGTAAGGTCCACAGGGTCAATTACGCTAAGGGGGGATTTGAAATCCGGAACAGCACGGAGGCTTTTGTAGCGCTTTTCCTGGTCGATCACCACAGGCAGCTTCCACATAGATGCGGCTTTGAGGAATTGTTCAAAGCTCCCATAATGCAAAATCATAAGCTCACAGAGGTATCCTGAGAAGCCCTTGGTCTTGATTTCTGCCCCATAGAGGAGGTTGGCTTTGAGGAATTGCTTAAGGAGGAGTACCTCCTTCTTTTGGGGGGCTTTCATTTTGGAAAGAACATATTCAGTGTGGAGCTGGGAGCGGTCTACTGCGGATTTTACCCTCTCTCCGAATTTCATTTCGTAGGAAGGAACAAGGTCTATGCGCTTGCCCTTGAGAGTAATGCGAAGGTAAGGATGCTCTGCATAGCCAGTTTCGCGCTGGGCGCGTGGAAATGCCGCTTTAGCCGCTTTTTCCAGGGATTTGAACATTTTCTCCTTGGAATAAGAATGGGGGAAAATAGCGAAAATATCAATGTCTCCTGCCCCTTTTAGGAAAGTTCCCTTTGCAACTGAGCCGGCCAGAAGAGTTTTTACACTCTTGGGAAGGTGCTTCTCCAGAGCGCTCTGCGTAGATTTAGCTAATTTATTAACCCCGCTCACTTGAGTTCTTGAAGGGGAAATTTCTTTGAGTATGGTTTTGGGCTCCATTAGTTAAAAACGGGGAAAAAGGTTTTTAATTGGAGGGATTCCTGCAGTTTTATAAACAATTATACACAATATATAACTTATGGGCAAGCCTGTTTTTCATAAAAAAAATACCGGAGCACCTGCAATTAATAGCCGGGCTGCCCCCGCGGCCTAATGCAAAACGGACCTCTTTTTATGAAAGTTTTAGCGCAGCGTAAAAGCGCAGAAAAAACTTTCGTCGGAGCCTAATTTTATGACGTTAATATATAATTATAATTAAAGATAGCTTTATAAGCTGAAGCATCTAAATTTTGCCATGAGATGGCTACCGATAATCCTCATTATATCTCTCCTGTTTTACGGATGTGTGGAAGAGCGCCAGATAAGCATAACCGGCTATGAGCAGATTGAAAGCATAAGCAGTACGGATCTCACCGGAGACGGCGTAAACAGCATTCAGATATACAAATATGGCGCAAAGTCGATTAATGATGAAGTCGGCATTTACATGAGGAAAGTGGTCACAACCTACCCTGTGTCCCTGGATGTATCGGTAGTGAATTATTCTGAAATAACTCCGCAGGATCTGGAGCAGCTCAAAACCCTTGTTGCAGAATTTAAGGATACTAAAAACCAGGGGGAGAATGCCGCTTTTGCAAAGCTGGGCCTGGAGCGGAATACGTGCATGGATGCGGATTCCTGCATTGGGCACTGCAGCGGCACAGCCTGTACTTCAGCCATAGAATATAATGAGGAAAGCTTTGGGCATGAATTGTACATGTTCAGTTATAACAGCCAGGAGCTGGACCACCTCATCACTGGAATCGAGGCAATGGACTCGGCCACAACACAAGAGGAAAAGGACCTCCTTGCAGGAAAGCTCACTACAATGCTGGTGCTTTCCGGGAAGCTGAAAACCAATCTGCTTTTCAATCCTGATGCATTTGGAATTTGCAGCGCACCGGCGTATGATACGGGCAAGCTCATGGAAGCGCTTTCCATAGTGGGAGAAGTAGAAATAAACACCTACAGCTATGAATACCAAATCCTCATCTTAATAGAAGGAGGAAAAAAGGATGAGTTTATAGAGCTCTATATAAAAGACGGGCCGCCGCTGCAGATAACTCCTGAGCAGTTCTCCATAGATATCCTGGGCAATGGAAAACTCTATGAAAAGGAGCCGCTCACTGTTGGATGGGACGGCGTAGAAATCGATGGGGCCCATAGATTTGTATATTATGATTTTGTTTCCCAGACTGAACCTACCGAAGAAGTGCTTTCAAAATGGAAGTTCCCAAAGGTCAGGGAGAGGAATATCACTGCGCTTTCCTACCTGAACCAGATTTACGAAAACCCGATAGGGAACTTCATCTTTTCAATATCCGCAGTAGTCTTTGGAATATTCTCATTCCTGGGCTTTTATGCTGCGGTGGGGGCTGCAATTTCAGTATGGGTCATCCTCCTCTTCCTTCTTCTCCTCGCCTTTGAAATCGCATATTATGGCCTCAGGGCAGTAATGGACAGAAAGAACCTGAAAGAAGTGCTCATGGACGCATTTGGAGCCCCAATGGCAGACTGGAAGATATATGTTGGAGTGGGGCTTGTATTGATATTTATCTCTGTTATACTGAATATAACTTATACTGCGCCGGTTGAGTCAAGCCAGTTTGAGATAGAGGCACTCCTCATGAACCTGGGCTCAGATGCCATGGGTGCAGTATGTATTGTCTTTTTCGTGGTTGGGGCATATACCCTGTTCCTGGTTGTTGAGGACCTCGTCAA
>DAOUYQ010000001.1 GCA_030666035.1 Microcaldota archaeon | reverse complement strand
GGAATTATTTGTTATGCTGATGAGGCTGGGAAATGCTATGAAGAAGAGAAAGGCTCAGGAGCCCAAAGGGAAGCGAGAACATTATTGCAAAAACAAGAAGGGGCCGCGTTACTTTTCGCAGGGCATCCGAGCTGGTAACATTAACTATTATTGCGAGGGAAATTATTGAGAGCAGAATCAGCGTGAAGCCGCCTGTTGGAATTGCGGCATAAAATCCCCCGACTTCATATATTGGCCAGGTAATTATTATGCCCAGGGCAGCGGTGCACATAAGGTTCAAACCTGCTGCCGCAGAAGGGCCTCCAATCTGGGATGCAAATTTATCGAGTGCCCTTCCAATGCGGCTCTTTTTTGCCTGGGCAACTCTGCTCACCAGCATTTTGTCTAAGTCCATGCACATGGAAATTGCAAAGAATGTTTAAATACCCTAAGGCTTCCGAGGCTGTGGGACAAAATTAGACCGAATAGAGATTAAACAGATTATGCCAAGGGAGATAAGAGATTTATGAAAAACGGGTGACGCCCTATGGAAATGGGGCTAAAGTGGACGCTCTTAAAAAACACGTTGGAAAACGGGTTTACATTATCGTTCTGAAAGATTGATTTGGTTAGGGGAAACTAGCCGTTGTTTTATTTTTGTTCCACAGCCGGCTTCCAGCACGAATTTTCTTCACGTATCTTTGCAAATTCCTGGAGTATTTCGGATTGGGCAACGAACTGGGATGCGCGGGAAAACTGCCTGAGCGCGGGATCCTTCCAGAATGCTGCTCCCCCTTCCTTTGGCTCTGGAGGTTCTATTGTTGAGAGGTAGCCTGCATTAATCATGCATTGCCTTGCGCGCTCCTTAAGCTGAGTGGGAGTGTCCTCATCAGAAATGGAATTGAGAAAAGACTCATCCCAAATCATCCCAACAATATCCAGAAGATGCGCTTTCCCCCAAAGAACCGAACTTTGTTTCAAGCCGTCCCTGTTTTTTCCAAGGGCAAATACAGATGCGCGGCGCATCCGGAGGGCTTCCAGATGGATTGAATCGGAAGAATCCCCGCGCTCAATCATGTCTTTTGCGAGCTTCAGGGCAGATTCAAGCTTCTTCTTAAAATGGCTTTTGGGCATGAAGGGGAGGGGAGTATTCCTGAGGCTGATTTTAGAGGAGGGAGGCATTAGGGAAGGTATAGAAAAAAAGAATTTAAGAACTTAACTGGGGCCCTAACTCCTTGCATAATCCGCTTCCTTTACTATCCTGCGTGCATTGGAAAGCGAAATTCCGGTAAGGTCTGCAAATTCCTTTGGGTTTTGGGGGACATCGAGCACAGTGAATATCCCACGCTTTAGGAGTGTGCGCAAAGTGTGGGCATTCATTTTTATCACGCTTATTGGGTAGCATTTGGTGCGGTCGATAAGCACTTCCAGGCTTTCCGCAAGCGGATATCTCCATCCAATCAGCCTCATTCCCATGCATTCAGCATAAGTAATCGTGTGCCCGGAAAATTTTGCATTTGTAACTAAACAGGCTTTGGTAAACGGGACCTTGGAATAAATCTTTGCCCCCTCACGCAAATCCAAAAAGCGGGCGTAAATGTAGAGGGCAGTCTGGATGCGGCATTTGGCGCCAGGCTCATTGCGGAACTTGCATTCCACCATAAGTTTTTCTTTTCCTTTGCGCGCGATAACGTCTGTCTCGTGGGTTACGCATTTTCCAAGTGGAATCTGGCGGACATCCGCCTCATACCCCATGCATTCGAATAATTTTGCTGTAAAATCCTCAAAATCATAGCCTGTTGGGCCAAGGAGCTGCAGGGCACGCTTGAGATTATAGCGGTGAGTTACTTCGGGGCGCATCTCACGGATTATTCCGTATACGCGGGAATAGATTTGCTTGGTAGTTATTCCTCCACGCAAATAAGGCTTAAGGAGCTTGAGCACAATCTCTGCTTCCTTGGGGCTCAGTCCGCTCCTGCGCAAAGCCCGCTTTACTTTTGCAGGGTCGAATTTCTCTTTGCTTCCATCTTCCTTAACTACCAGAATCTCATTTTTCATTGAGAAAACTACCTAAGGCAAAAGATTTATGCTTTGTGATAAGGAGCCTGTGGAAAAGGGGTTATGCAAATACGCCGTTTTTGAGCTTCTCCTGGCAATCCGGGCACAAGAGAAGAATTCCTTTTGATGTTCTGTGGGACCTCCAGCCCTTCGGGTAGGAATAGGAACGGTCTCTGCCCCTGGCCCTGCAATGGGCGCAAACGTGGTACATTAGAAAACCACCCCGGCTTTGAGATGGGAATTGCTAAAGAACATGATATTATTACGCAGTGCCAGTATTTAAAGCTGCGCTTCTTGCCGAATTTTAATAGATTTAACCACAAAATTGTTGGGAAAAACAGCATATATTTATAAAGTTTTCTCACGTTAAAGGAATATATGCCAGGGGGAAAAATCAGAAGTTCTCTGGAGTTCCTGGGCCTCTCTGAAAAAGAGTCGAGCATTTATCTGTTCGTCTGCTCTAATCCTAAAACGACTGCCGGGCAAATAATCAAAACTCTCAAAATTGCCCGCTCAAAAACATATGACGGGCTGCAAAAGCTAACTTCCATGGGGCTGGTTAATAAATCCGGGAGGGGAGTGGCAAAATATTGCTCAGCAGGCTGGCCAATCCTTGCAAAAGTATATGAAGACAAGATTGCAGAAGTAGGGCAGGCGATTGCGTACCTGATTGGGGGAATGGGCGGAATTTCTGTGATCTGAAGCATCAGCTTAAAATATTTTTTGTGTGAATGTTGGCTTATGAACTGGAAAAGGCTTATTATTGCGCTTGCAATTGGCGCATTGTGCGGGCTCTTCTGTGCATACGGAACAAGCCAGCTGGACCCTGAAGCAATTGGGATTCCCGGGTTTGAAATTACTTTTGCCCTTCTTGCAGCAACTTTCTATAATAGGCTGCTAATCGGGCTGGTTATCGGGCTTGCAGGGGGAATAGTACTCGTCAGCGGGAAACTTGCAAATGCAGCACTGAGGGGTGCAATCCTTGGTGCAATTGTAACTGTGGCAATATCCTTCTATGGGGGGGCAGAAATCCTAATAGCCTTTGGAATAGTTTACGGGATAATTATTGATGTGGTTGCTACCAAATTCAGCGAATAGGGCAAAATAATGAAAATCGCAGAAGAATTCAGGGAATTCCTAATGGAATACAAGATAGTGGGAATTGCGCTGGCATTTATTATGGGAATTGCAACTAATGACCTGGTAAACTCATTTGTGGAGAACATGGTAATGCCCCTTAGCAACCCATTGCTCTCACAGGGAAGCTGGCAAACCGCAACACTTGCAATTGGGCCTTTTGTATTTGGATGGGGCCCATTTTTGGCAGCATTGATAAATTTCATAATAATTGCAATGGTTGTGTTTATTGTGGTAAAGAAATTGCTTATGGCAAAGATAACCAAAAGCATCCACAAATAGGAAAAATGAAATGCCCAATTGCAGCATCTCCAGCTTGCCTGGAGAGAAGAAATCGGTAGATTTCTCAGATATTAATGCGCAAGTGCGAATTGATATTCCTTTAATGGCCCTAGTGCAGAATAATATCCATATATCGGGGGGAATCAGGAAGAACCTCAAACTGAAGGGGGGTGTCCCCTCATACTGTGTAGCTCGTGCATTTAGCGACTTAATATCAAAACATATAGAATGGAGCGGAACACCAACAACAGAGCTACACAGTATGACCCCTGCGGTTCGGAGAGATTAGTTCTTCATGTAAACTTTTAGGATTAGCACGTCCTCGGTGGGCCAGTCGCCCATTCCATATTTGGATGTGGTTTCAACTTCTTTTATTTTGTCTACGGTGTCCATCCCTGAAACCACTTTTCCGAATACTGCATATCCAGGATTTCCCGGAGAATAGTCAAGGAAACTGTTGTCTGCAACACTGATGAAGAATTGGGAGGTTGCGGAATCTGGGTCCATTGTGCGGGCCATTGCGACTGTTCCCCTTTTGTTTTTCAGCCCGTTACTGGATTCCAGGATAATTGGGGGGTGGGTTTCCTTTTGGGTTCCCTCTGGGGTGAAACCGCCGCCCTGGACCATGAATCCATTGATTACCCGGTGGAATACTGTTCCGTCATAAAATCCTTCATTTACATAAGTGGCAAAGTTTTCCACGGTAACCGGTGCGCTTTCACGGTCCAGTTCCACTTCAATTGTTCCTTTGCTTGTTTCAATGACAACTATTTCGGGCTCTTTTTCATCTTCGGTTTCCGCTTCGGGAATTTCTTCGGTTCCTTGTGTTTCTTCTGTTGGTTCAGTGGTTTCTCCTGCATCTGTATCCTCTTCTTCCAGAACAATTGTTTGGGAAATTGGGGAAGGGGAAAGCAGAACTACTGCCAGGAGAATCAGGACGACTGCCCCAAGAACAAGTATTGCCAAATTTGTATTTTCCATATATATTCACCTGAATCAGTAAGCAAGGGGATTATTCTTTTTTTTCTTTCTTTATGGGCATCGAGAGAAAGGTTTTCCCTTCAATTGGCCTGGGCGGTTTACCCATAAGAGAGTCCAGGGGGCTAACCAGCATTGGGGGCTGGAAGCCAGGGTTCAATTCCCGTATTTTTTCAGTGTCCTGCCTGAGCAATTCCTGGCCGGATTCCTCCTGGAGGTTTGCAGTGAATTTGATTTCCTTCCTCTTCATAGATGGGTTTCTTCCCCTAGATATATAAATGGTTTGCCTTGATTTTCAAAAAAGGCTTTTGGGGTTGCGCCCGGAGCACCGGAAACAGTGGAAACCTACCCCCTCCTTTTCTTTATATATGTACTTTTTCCAAATAGAATTGGTGTTTGCAAATGGAATGGGCATGGGAAAAGGATTTGGAGTGATGTTCAAAATTAATTATTCTGGGGTGAAATTCCCAATCGGCAGAGTGGCAAGCTGACAAACTATTTAATCTTGGGAGTGTCCAGTGGCATAGAAATTAGTTCGTGTGTGCAGGCAATAATATAAACAATTGAACAGCCTGCACACGGGAGGTAGGACTACTTTCTATGAAAACACCAAATTACCTTCTGCAGAGGGCAGGCAGGTCGATGCGCGCAAGCGTATTGACCTGCCTTTTATTAGCCCTCTATAGAATAATATCCAAAAATGGGGGGGAATCAGGAAGAACCTCAAACTGTCTGGAGCTCTGCTCCAGAGAAGAAATCGCAGATTTCTCAGAAAGGGGGGAACTCCCCCCTGCGGTTCGGAGTGAAGGTTCCGCAGATTCTTAATTTTGGGTTTCCCGGGTCCACAAGCAAAATTGGCTTTCCGCCCAAAAATGCGAGGGGCTTTTCCAGGGAAAGCTGGGAATCGGAAACAGTGCCTTCTACAAATTGGAGATTAGTATATGCATGGATTTTTTTGGGGAGCCCGGATTTATAGAAAGGGGATTTTGAGAGGGTTCCGGGAATTGAGGTGGCTAAATTGAATGAATTGGAGGGGGGAGCAAGAATTCCCCGCTCAATCGGGCCTCCTTTGTAGCAGATTCCAAAACGGCCTCCTGCAGGCACTTCATCTACCTCTTTGTCGTTGAGCTGGATGCTTTTTACCTCAATTTCTGTTTTTGAGGGGAGGTAAACGAGTTTGTCGCGCTTTTTAATTGAACCGGATTTTACTGCGCCTAGCATTACATTTCCTACGCTCTTTACCTGGAAGGCGCTATCTATTAGTGCAAGGAGCTCGCCTTCAGCTGGGGGGGCCTGGAGGGAAAGAATCTTTTGCTTTGCTTCTTCTGGGGAAGAGAGGTGTTCATATTTTTCAAGCACTGTGCCTTTTATGGGGAGCTCTGTGCGGGAGAGGAGGATGCCTTTTTCTTTTTTTAAGAGGCCAAGGGCAACAATTAGTTCCCCAATCCGGGGGGTGGGGGAATCTGCAAGCAATACAATATAATCTGCAATTGAAAGCGCATAAAGAAGGGGCTGGAGCTTGTCCGGGTAGAGTGTTGGCTCAAGAAGCGTGCGGATTGTTCCCTGGAAATTGGAGGTGTAGAACGTGATGTCTCCGCTACCGGTTTCCTTTCCTATCTTTTTGCAGAAATCCGCCCGTGCTGCAGGGTTATCAGAGAGTATTGCGATAAACATGGGAATCTAGAAAATAAGATACATAAGGGAATATAAATTAGCCCCTCTTGCGCTTCTTCTGCTTTGTTCCCCAGGCTTTTTCTGCTTTGCGCAGCTCTGCGGCTAGTTTTTTGTTTTTG
Organism: Microcaldota archaeon; assembly: GCA_030666035.1. GTDB lineage: Archaea > Micrarchaeota > Micrarchaeia > Anstonellales > Bilamarchaeaceae > CAIKOA01. Next base: position 10,033 of record DAOUYQ010000001.1, on the reverse strand, counting down.
CTTAGCTCTGCATAGTCTGCTGCAGTTCTTTTGGACTTGTCTTTGAGGGTGGGGTCTGCACCAAGCTCAATTAGCTTTCTTATTGTTTTTGGGTGCCTGTCCCAGGCTGCAAGCATTAGGGCAGTTTGCTTTTGGGAATTTCTTGCATCCAGTTTTGCGCCTGTGCCTGCAAGAAGCTCTGCTGCAGGGGTGTTTCCAGCAAATGAGGCCCTCATTAATGCTGTGTCCTGGTTTCTTTTTTCTCTTTGCTCCAGATTTAATTTTCCTTCAAAAGCAAGGAGGGCTTCCAGGGCTCCGGTTTTGGGCTTTTGTGCAGCAGCAAAAAGGAGGGGGGTTCCATTCTCATCTTCAATATCCAGGGGCACTCCGGTCCAGGCTAATAATTTGGTAATTCTTTCTTTGCTTCCGGTTTTGATTTCCCGGAAGATTATTTTTTTCAGGTGCTCCTGCTCATTTTCCGGGCAGCGGTTCCAGGTAATGAACCTGGCAAAAATAATTTCAATGTCTTCTTCGTGCGCTTCTGCAGGGCTCCAGGAAACAAGGGACCGCTTCTCATTTGGAAATCGTGAACCAAAAGGTTTTGTTCTGGGGGCGCTAGAAAGGTACGAGTCTCTTGCAGGCTCTTCGATTGGGTCAAAGAGCGAAGCCCCCCTGGAAAAATCCAGAGGGGCTGTTGAATCCGGGCGTACTTTAATTCCATATTCCTGCAGCAAATCCATTCCTGAGCGGGAAGGGGGATGAGTATCAAAGGTGGGGGACTCATTATCGCTGAATTCAGGGGAGAAATCGTCTGCCCGCATGGCATCATTCTTCCTGGGCCTGCCCCGCTTCTTGCTCAAGAGGCCAAGGGTTTCCCTGCGGGAGGGGTCTTCTTTAATGAAATTCACAATAGTGGAAGGGGCTGTGCTGGTGAACTCCCTGTAGGTTATTATCCCGCGGCCTTGTATAAGCCATTTTGCATAGCCCATTTTTTCCTCCGGGCTTTTATTCTCCCAGAACTTTTTCTGTGCCCTTCCCCGCGCTCTCCCTAAAATATCCATATCCAAAAATCTATTTGAGTATTTTGCCCCAGATTCGGAGAAGAATTCTGCTGCTTCAGAAACAAGCTGCTTTAGGAAAGGGGAAATGCCAGGGAGATTATCCTGATAAAATGTATTTGCAATCCAGAGCTTTAGTCCCAATTCAAAGGGGACTTCTTTTGGGGAAGGCTGGAGCTTCAGCTCTGCGGAGAGCTTATTTGCGGCGCGCTTCACCATATATTCTGAGCTGCCCGGGAGGCGGGAGGCAAAAATTATTCCCCTGGAAAAGCGTGGCTCGCAATACGCGGTTCCATTGAATTCCCGGAGATTTGCCCTGAAGCTGGGCAATTTTGGCGAGAAGAGGAGTGTGGGGAGCTCTGTTTCCGGGGGAAGGAGAAGATGTGTTGAAATAAATTCCCTCAGCTGCTCCATATCCTTTTTGCCCTTTCCCCCTCCAAACGCATCCGAAACAGGAATAATGGTTTCTCCCCTTGTGAGGGAGCGGAGCTCCAGGTACTGTGCAATATATTCCACGTGCTCATGGGGGATTATTGAGGTGCTCGCAAGCCCACCTGCAAGGAGGATTTCCCGGCAGGCAAAATCAAAATGCAGCTTTACCCGCACATCCTGGTTCTTTTTGCCCCTTGCCCCCGGCTCGAGGCGGGAGTCAAAAATCTTTTTGAATGCATCAGAGGACAGGCCGAAGCGTGTTGCAGCATCTTCTAGCAAAATGCCAAAACTGCCTTTAACTGCACGGTTGCCTCTTTGCTTTTTGGGGGGAATTGCTGCAGTTTTCCTGTTTCCCTTTTGGGGGGAGAATGAAGGTGGCATAAGGATAGTGTGTTAAGAAAATGATTAAAAGGTTCTTATTTAGCGTAGAACTATATCCTCGTGCAAAACAGCCCCAAACCAGCAGGATAACTTATCCAATTATAAATATATTTGAGATATTGCACCATGAGATGGAACATATTGCTTTTTGGGCTTGTTTTGGGTTTGGTTTTAGTTCCGGGGGCGTGGGCTGCCCAGCAGGCCACTGAGTGTGAGTTGGATGAGGCGGCGTGCAAATTCACAATTACGCTGAATATTGCTTTTGATTCTGGGGCGGATGCAAGTTACAGGGCAGATGCGAAAAATGAGATAGAGGATTTCTGGAATAATGAAGGTGGGGATCCGCCTACGGTTGGGGAGTGCAAATGTGATGTTGAATTTGTGGTGAATACAAAACCTGTGGCGGACTGCGACAAGGAGGCCTCAACTGAGTGGCACTGCATAAAAGTTACACCCTTTTCTACAACTCCTCCCAAGGATACCAGGGGGAAAAAATACATGGGATACATGTATCCCCCTGGAATTTCCACCGGGGGAAACCTTACTGGCTGGTGGTCGGACCAGATGAGCAGGCCTACGGAAGGGGGGCACTATATGGATTTTGCGCATGAGGCCGGGCACATGATGGGGTTAGAAGATGGGGATGCGGGGATTATGAGCAATACTACCCCTGGGCAGGCAACCTGCCCGCAATCGCTGATTGATGAAATTGTTGCTGATACGTGCGGGAAGAGCTGCCCGGACCGGTGCTGCTGCGGGAATGGGGAGGTGGAAAAAGGCAAGGGGGAAGCGTGCGACCCGCTTGCAAAACCCACTGGATGCAAAAAAGATGAGAGCTGCTGCCCTTACTGCTGCAGCTGCTATGGAAAAAAATGCGAAACCAAGAATGGTGATTATGCAACTGAAGCAGAGTGCAAGGAGAATTGCAAACCTGAAGCTGAAGGGGAAAGTGTGCAGTGCGTGTACAGCTACTGGAGCGGGTGCTGGTTTTGCATTCCCTCAGGATGGGAAAGCATGTACCCTGAAACCGACCCCGCGCGGATTAGGGAGTGTGGGGAGTGCAACCATACAAAAGGAATAAAGCCAACAGAGCCTGAAGCTGTAACCACGACCCAAAGCGCAGAAGCAGGAGAAAAAGCAGCGGAAACTATTTCCAATGCAATTTCCTCTTCGCCGATTATTTCCAGCATATTCGGGGATGAACGGGCAAACATCTATGTGGAAGGAATGGGCGAATACTACATAATCAGGCAAAACGGGGAAATTGCAGAATATGGGGAGGGGGAATTGCCAGACCAGACCATGAATATTTATACTGATGAATTAACTGTGCAGCTGCTGGAAGAAGGAAAACTCACTGGAATTGGTGCGCTGAAGCAGGACCGTATCACATACGAAGGCGTTGGATTTGTTGAGGGGATAAAATTCTGGATTGCGGATTTCGTGGTTGACTGGTTTGTGATGTATGGGGAAAGTACCTGGACCGAAGAGCCCGGGATGCCCGAACCGGAACATCCTGGAGATGCGGATGTGCCCATTTAGAAAAATCAAAGTGATCGAAGAGACCCACTTCACCAGCAAGCTTGCAGGATATCGGACCCAAGAACCTCAAGTGGGACACCAACTATCTTCTGCAGAGGGCAGGTATCTCCAGCTTGCCTGGAGAGAAGAAATCAGTAGATTTCTCAGATGTTAGTGCGCGAAGCGTCGTGAAGCTTGCTTCATGAGAAGTGAACGATGAAGTTCACTCAGATGTTAACATAGCTTTGATTGCCCTAGTGCAGAATAATATCCATATATCGGGGGAGGGTCAGGAGGTTGAGTGACTTTCAGTCACAGCTCGCTTTAGTTCACTTCGTTCACTAAATCGAACCCTCAAACTGGGGAGGGGGTGTCCCCCTCCGCGGTTCGGAATGAGTTTTAGTCACATGCTGAATCGTCCAGCCTGTACCTGAAGCAGCAGCAGGTGTATTCCTTATTTCCTATTTGTATTTCTTTGTGGTGGTAGGCAGCGATTATGCTTTCGCAGGGCTTTGGGTCCAGCGGGTGTTCCTCAATATATTCAACCACCACATCATAGCATTCATCTTCATCCAGGCCCTCTCCTAAGCAGAGATTGTGGCCAATTGAGCCGCAGTACTTGCTGCAATCCACCGGGGTGGAGTCACATTCATCTCCGAGCCCGTCCAGGTCATGGTCATATTGCTTTGGGTTGGGGGTTTGGGGGCAGTTATCCTCATCTCCGCATACTCCATCATCATCAACATCGTTTTGGGGGTCATTGGGGCAGGAATCGCATTCGTCTCCAAGGCCATCAGAATCTGAATCCTCCTGGTTGCGGTTTTTTGTTTGGGGGCAATTATCCTCATCTCCGCATACTCCATCCTTGTCTATGTCGTTCTGGGGGTCGTTGGGGCAGGAATCGCATTCGTCTCCGAGCCCATCGGAATCTGAATCGGCCTGTGCTGGGTTATACTGGTTGATGCAATTGTCTGAATCATCCGGGATGCAGTCATGGTCCGCATCAGCAAATGTTTTGATGCAGGTGCAATTGATGCACTCGAAGCATCCTGAGCAGAGGGTTTCATTGCTTCCTGGGTCGCATTCCTCCCCATTGGTGAGGATTCCATCTCCGCATACTGGTTGTGCCGGAGGCACTTCTGCGGGAGGGCTTCCGGGCTCTTCCTGCCCTAATTCTTCCTGGGGGATTTTGGGTGAGGTGTTTTGGGGGAGAGGTACTTCTTCCGGAGCTGGCCCGGCTCCGGGAGCCAGGGAGCAGCAGCCCAAAAGAAAGAGGAGGCTGAATAGGGGGAGCACGGATTTCATATTTCAATTGTGGAAGCAAGATTTAAGTGGATTTTGCGGATTGTTGGAATGTGGGGGCGTGGAAAAGGGTTATAAAGAGGGGTGTAAGTATATTTAGTTATAATTCTTTTTTAGTTTGAAGTGATTTGAATGGGATTTAGAAAAATGGCGCTCAGCAGCAAAACGCTTGCAGCGCTCGATAAACTTGGATATCATACTCCTACTGAAGTGCAGCTGAAGACAATTCCTCTTATTCTGCAGGGGGAGAACCTGATTGTGAGGAGCCAGACAGGAACAGGGAAAACTGCTGCATTCGGAATTGGGCTTATTGAGCTCCTGGATGCGGAGCGTGGGAAAAAGGCGCTTGTGATTGCGCCTACACGCGAGCTTGCAATGCAGATTGCAGAAGAGCTTAAGGGCATTGCACAGGAACACCACCACAAAATTGCAGTGGTTTATGGGGGGCAAAAAATAGATGTGCAGTTTCGGCACCTGGATAAAGGGGTGGATATACTTATTGCAACTCCCGGAAGGCTTATAGACCATGCGGAGCGGGGCACAGTCAACCTCTCTGAGTTTGGCATTGTGGTGCTGGATGAAGCAGATGAAATGCTGGATATGGGCTTTAAGGATGAGATGGACCGGATTATGGGTTCTATTCCCGAAAACCGGACTGTGCTGCTTTTCTCTGCAACCCTGGACGAATTGATCCTGGACCTTGCATCCCACTACATAAAGGGGCCTGCTGAAACCCTGGAACTTGGGGAAAAGGAGCGCGCTGCGCAAATAAAGGAAGATTTTGTCCAGGTTTCCAGAAGGAAGAAATTTGCAAACCTCAAGAGAATACTTGGGCAGGGCCAATACAAGAAAGTGTTAATTTTTATGTCCACCAAAAGAGGGGTGGATTACCTTTATACACGGCTTAGGGAAAGCGGCTACAAGGCTGACGGGATACATGGGGACATGACCCAGGCAAGGCGGGAGCGGGTAATGGGTGCTTTCAAAGCCGGAAAGACGCATATCCTGGTTGCATCGGATGTTGCTGCACGCGGGATACATGTGGAGGATATTGAGCTTATTGTTAATTATGATGAGGCACAGGATGCGGATACCCATCTGCACCGGGTCGGGAGAACAGGAAGGATGGGCAAGGAAGGGAGAGCTGTTACTTTTATTGAGTCAAGGGACGAGGAGGACAAGGACAGGAACAAGGACGACCATCCGGACTTTGCATGGATGAAATCCGGCGGGAGGGGAAGCTTTGACGGAAGGCCCCCAAGAAGGCAGAGGGAGGCGGGAGCTGACTTTAAATCAAGCAGGGACAGAAGGAGAAGGCCAAGGACCCATGAGAAGAGGGGAAGAAGAAACTATAAGCCAAGCCAAAAGAAAAGATAGTTTGCTAATTATTTCCAATTGGGCAGGTATTCATCCCAGAACATCCCTGCGGTCAATACAAAAATTGCAATAAGGAGCGGCCCGATAATTATTCCGGTTACTCCGAAATAAGTGATTCCGATTATGAGGCCTATGAGGGAAATGAATGGGTGGATGGATGCGATGCGGCTTTGCACAAACTGCCGCACATACCCGTCAAAAAGGTAACTGAGGAATGCGCCCCAGATCATGATGCCTGCCCCAGAAGCATAATTCCCTTCAAAGAGGTGGTAGAGGCCCACAGGAATCCAAAGAATCTGGATTCCGATTATGGGAACTATCGCAGTTATTGTGCTCAATACTGCCCAGAATAGGAGGTTGCCCATCCCAATTAAGAAAAATCCTGCAGTAAGGAGCACCCCAATTATGATTGCAACCACTACATTTCCCACAAATGTTGCATTAATTACTGTATAATACTCCCGCATCAGCCTCTCTGAGTTCTTTTTGTTGAACGGAAGGAGGGATTTCATTGTTTTTGAAGCTTTCTCGTTCTCGGTAAGGAGATAGTAGAGGATAATGTACATTACAACAAGGTTGATTATAACTCCTATTACTGTATTGATTGCGAGCAGGGAAATCTCTGTTGCTGCTCCTGAGATTTCCAGGATGTGGCTCTCTACAATGGCTGTGAAATCCAGGTTCTTGCCCCCAAAGGAAATAAGAGAAAGAAGCAGATCTACATTTTCCTGGTTGCTAAGGAGATTGCTCAGGTCAACGATGGAAAGATAAATTATCAGGAACAGGGGGAGAATGATTAATATCAGGGAAAGCAAGAGAACTATGGATGCAGAGATGCATTTGTGGTTCAGCTTCTTATATGCCCGTAAGTATAGGGGCTTGAGGACAACATATAGAATTGCCGCCCCGGAGATTCCAAGCAAGAAGGGCACTGCTGCATAGAGGAAGAAGAATACAAATAGTGCCAGGAGAAATAATGCAAAATATTTCTTTTCCTTTGCTGCCTTTTCCACAACAGGAAAATGCAAACAATATTTATAAATGAAATGGTTGGCGTGAAAAGGTGTGCTTTGAACCTAAGAAGCTTTTATAAATCTAAATGCAATATAGGTGCGGTGTTCTGATGGCTAGGAAGAAACCGGCAAAGGAAAAAAAGAAGAGTAGGATGACGGCTATTGTTGCTGATTTGGAAAAAACTGATGTTGTGAGGGAACTCACTGCAAAGGAAAAGGAGTTCGCAAAAAAGCTTGGGAAGGCAACTAAGGAAGTGGACCATATTCTTGCAGCAAATAAAGAAGTCCAGAAACTTAAAAAAGAGATAAAGGAGAAGCCGCTTCTTTATACTGCGCTTGCACTTACTGCGGGAATCGCGCTTGGAGCGATCCTTAGAGGGAGGCATTAATATGATTGAAGAATTGCTTAAGAGGATTATTGTTCCTGTATCCAAAAAAGTTGTGGATTCAATGGTTGATGAAGCCATGGAAAGGGTGAACCGGGACGCCAACATGATAATGGACAGGATGAGTGAGAAAGCGGATGAAATCACCGTAAGGTGCGCACACATCATCAAGGAGCTTGTTCCCCCGATTGTGTTTAGCGCGCTGTTCCTCGGGGCGGGCGTACTCATCCTGGTGCTCGGAGCCAGCACATATATAGACTCTATCGTGATGATTGAGGGCGCGGGCTTTATGCTTGGAGGGCTTGTGCTTATTCTTCTTGGAGGATACTATAAAATGCAGCTGGAGAAGGCAATGGAAAAGATAAAGGAATTATAGAATTCCTTTTCTTTCTAATTTTTTTATGAAATCTTCTGCTTCTTTTTCAAAGCAATCTATTATGTGTTCTTCGTATTCTGTCATTTTATTCACCAGAATTGAGTTTAGGATTAGATGATTAAAGCATTTGGATGGGGTAGGTTTCCACTGTTTCCGGTGAACGCCCTTACAGGGATTCGAACCCTGGTCATAGGCTCCGGAAGCCTACGTCCTATCCAGGCTAGACGATAAGGGCAAAACAAGTTGTCTGGAGAGGATTGTTGAGGAAACTGTTTATATATCTATTCTAAAATAAGGAAAAGTTGCACACTCTGGACTCGGTCGGAAATGCACAAAGCAAACCGGTACGAACCTAACCCAACAGCCTACTTCAAACACAACCGCGCAACAAACATGCATATCAAGCACGGGTTTCATGTGGCGAGTCGCAGGTCCAGCCACCACATTATTGGCCGCAACTTAACAGAGGCGTTTACTACGCACCTTTTTCCAAGGCACCCGAAATGTCCGTGTGCAAGCAGTATATTTATGTATTGTATATATAAATATAGCTACTAATTTTTTTGTTAACGACATAAAAAGAGTGCGAAAATGGGATAATTTCAATAAATATATTGCACTTTATGCAATAGAATTACACTCTTTTCCGAATGAACTACTCCTCCCTGTTATGCATCACATATGCAATTCTCTGGAGCACTGTGATTGCAGAAAGGGCAACTGCAAGTATAATGGCCCCTACAAAATACTCCATTGAGAATATAATTCCTGCTGCAAGCCCTAGAGTTATTAGTATAATGCGCTCAGAACGCTCAAAAAAGCCCCCCATCTCCTTTGCTTTCTCTTTTGTGAGCACTCCATGGTGTTCAGAATAAGAACGGATATATGAAGGCATGCAGGTCCCCAGGAAAATCAACGCCGCAAGCCAGATTTTCGGCTCTATTAGGATTTCAGGGAGGGGATAAAACATGAATGAAAAAAGGAAAAGCGCTTCCATGAACCTGTCGGAAACCCCATCCAGGAATCCGCCGAATTTTGTTGCTTCGTTTCTTGCACGTGCAACCGCACCATCAACCATGTCCAGTGCTCCCCCTACCAGGAAAAGGATCAATCCCAGAAAAAGATCATGCATAAGGGCGATTGCAAAAGCGCCCATTGCTGCCAATACAAGCGCAAGCATTGTCCACTGGTTAGGGCGCAGGGGAACAAAGACCAAAAATTGCCCGACCCTTTCCTGAATTCCTTTTGAGGATTGATTTTGCTTAAGCATTTGCTTAGCCTCCCGTGACTAATAAGAAGAAAAGAAATAAAAAGAGAAAAGATTGGTTCTACTTCCTAATAAAGAACCAATAAGCAAGGGCTGCAATCACAATTAGCCCCAAGCCTGCCCAAATCCAGGGGAAACCTTCCTCTTCTGTTGTTTTGGGCACTTCGGTTGTTTCACCTTCACCAAGCTCAATGACTTCTACTCCTGTAACTGCGGGTTCTTCCTCTGCAGGTTCTTCTGCGGGAGGCTGCTCTTCTTCAGGAGCTTCCTCTTCAAGAGGCTCTTCTTCAATTATGTCTTCAATGCAAAGGTTTTCTTCACAAATGTAGCCTTCTGGGCAATCAGCATTTGAAACGCATTCAATTCCGCTTGGGCCCGTGTCATCTGGCTCTTCTTCAGGGGGCTGCTCATGTGCTTTTGTGCATTCCCCATCAACGCATGCAAAGCCAGCTGCGCAGTCTGCATCCTCAGTGCATTCCGGCACTCCTTCCGCGGATTCTACCGTGAAGTATTTCTCCTCATCAAAGTAGCCGCTCTTTTCTGCCATGGCCTTGTAATTGCCTTCATGTTCGGGAGTAAAGGTTACTTCCCCTGCTGAGTTGGTTTTGCCCAAGTCGTAATATTGGTATATTCCGCCAATTTTTACCCTTACTTTCACATTTGCCCCACTCAGCGGGTTTCCGGAATCCTTTACTGTAATTGTTACTGTTTCCCCAACTGTTGGGCTGCTGGAAACAAATATGCTCATTGAATCCTGGGTTGAGCCGCCTCCGGGAGAACTTCCCAATGCCATGTATCCGCTGAATCCGTCCACTTCGTAAGTTGCCCTTGTTCCTGCGCATGCTGATGCAGCCGGGGTAAATGTAACTCCATTGGCAAGTATTTCGGCTGTGCTCTGCGGGAACTCATCTGCAGTATCATTGTAGTACTTAAGAGAGTTG
>DAOUYQ010000082.1 GCA_030666035.1 Microcaldota archaeon | reverse complement strand
CTACGCTCGTGCCTGCAGAGCTGCAGCCCCGGGCCGATGGCTTTGTTAGGAGGGGTACACTCAGCCCAGGAGGAGAAATCACTGAAGGCATATTCGATGCTATTAAGGGCATGACTCGTAACGAGCGTGCCGCTGACAAAGAAGGCATCTCACTCGAAACCCTGGAATTCGCCATGGCTTCAATGGGAGCAGATGAACTAAGGCAAAAAAGCCAGGTGGAAGAAAACATTGCAAAATTCATAAAAGGGGTTCCAGAGCGCTTCAGGCCATATTTTACCGAAGCAATGGAAATCATCCATAAAAATCTTGATGGATATGAAACTGATGTAGAAAGATTTATTTTTGAAAGGCGCTGGAAATACGAGCGCGAGCAGAAATTGCTTGGCTCAATCTCTACAGCATCTGATGAGATTCAGAGGAGTTTTAACAAACTGCATAAGCATGAAGCCCGTGGCAGGACAAAAAGATGGGCAGAAAGCGCAGGGAGCATGGTTCCTGGAGAAGCAATCAAGAACTGGGCATTTACAATACTTAGTTCCAATCCTCCTGGAGGTGGGACAAGGGAGATGAATGTTTTTGATGCATATGCAAAAGCAGTAACTTTTCTCCTATTGAGCCAGCACAGGCCAAGAACGTTTATGTATGCCCTTGGGCATTCTGAAATCTCTAAACCATATGGGCAGCTTGGCGGAACCGAAGGGCTCGGAGTGCTTGCAGGCCTTGACCTTCCTGACCCAAGCACCGCAAAAGTCCCCCGCCCCATCATTGGCCTTGCATTCAGGCTTTCCCAGGAAGTCAAGTATACCTCGCTTATCGGATGGCTGCAGGATATTGTAGCCCAGCAGGAAAACAGGCGCAACGGGCCAGAGCAATTCATTGTAGGCAGATTTGGATATTTTGTTGAACAGGAAATCCGCGATTTCCAGCAGGCAGTGCAGGATGCAGGATTCAGCGGGGAGATGTTCTTTTCGCTCCTAAACCGGAAAGAGCTCTCCAACTTGCGTGAGGACGAGGACCTTAATATCATATTTGAAGAAGCATGCAAAAGCCCAGGAAGAATGATTTACCATGAAGTGGATGATGTTTTCGATGCGCTTGAAGCAATAATCGGATACATGAATCTGCTAAAAGACAACCCGCAAGTAAGAAAGGAATTCCTGGAGCATTTCCTTGGAACTTATCCCTTGAGATTAAATGGGGGAACATTCTACAAGATGTTCAGCATGAGCCTCTTTATCGACAAAGAGGACCTGGAAGGGCACCCAGATATTGTTGCAGCATTCAGGCGAGATCCGGACAGCACAGTCACTTTCTATATCAGTGAGGCAGTCCGCCGTCTCCAACCCAGAAAGTCCATCATTGGCGGAATTGAGCCAGAAGTAACAGATGATGATGATGCTGCCCTTGACCGGGCATTCGCAGATATGGAAGAAGGCAAATAGGCCTATCCCCTGAAAGTCGGCCTTTTGGAAACCAGTTTCGGAAGAGACATTTTCTCAAAAGGCATGCCATTTGTTTTCCCTTCTATTATGCTCCGGAGCTCAATCCCATTCATTTCTTTTTTCTCCCCGGTTTCACGAATAGTAACTGAAACTTTTCCACTTTCCACTTCAGTATCCCCGATTACTGCAATATATGGAATCCATTCCTTTTGGGCATTCCTTATCTTCTTTCCCAAGGATTCCGAAGAGTCATCTATATCCGCCCGCACATCTTCCCCAAGCTGGCTCAGCACTTCCTGCGCAAACTCCAGGTGCTTGTCTGAAATTGGAAGTACGCGCACCTGGGTAGGGGAAAGCCAAAGCGGAAGCATCGCCTTCTCCCCCCTAGCCATCCTGATTGCCTCCTTCTCTAAAAGTGCATAGATAACCCGCTCAATGCTTCCGGAAATGGATGCATGCGTAAACAAAGGCCTCTTCTTGGAGCCATCCTCATCCACAAACGAGATATCATAGGTATCTGCATTCTCCACATCTATCTGCACGGTTGTGAGCGCACTCGCTTTGTCCATTGCATCTACAAAATTAAACTCAAACTTTGTAATGAAATATGCAAATCTCTCATCGAATATTTCCACAAGGATTGGCTTCCCGATTTTCTTTGCCAAAGAAGTGTACCATTCTTTATTCTCCTCATAAAATTCCCGCAGTATTCTAAAGCCAACCTCACTTCCCTTAAGCAGCCCCACATAAGAGAGCCATTCCATGCTTATTTCCAATTGCTGCTCCAATTCTTTTTTTGCCTGCTTCATATCCGCTAAGATCCCGTGCATATCCGGCATGGTAAAACAGCGCAGCCTCTTTAAGCCCGCAAGCTCCCCGGTCTGCTCCCTCCTGAATGAGTATTTAGTTAATTCAAACATCCGCATCGGAAGCTGTTTATAGCTAAACACCATATCATGCGCCATCAAAAACTGCCCAAAGCATGCAGCAAAGCGTAAAAAGAATTCCTTGTCCTCGCTTAGCACCACATATTGCCTTGCAGGAAACCTATTCAGGTATTTTTTGAGTGAAGGATGCTCAAAGTCATACATAATCGGAGTTTCCACTTCCATTGCCCCGAAATCAACGCAAAAATCAGTAATTGAGCGCTCAAGCAATTTCTTTATGAGCCTCCCCTTCGGATACCACCGGAAGTTCCCTGCATCCGTGCCAGGTTCATAATCCACAAGCTCCTGCTCCTGCATCATCTTTATGTGCAGGGGCTCTTTTTCATATGCCCGCACTTTTTTCGTTTCATATGCTGCAAACTTTTCCAGATTCTCATGCCCACTAAAATCAAACTTGTCTATATCCACAAGCTCCCCTTCCGGAGTAAGGATGCAGAACCTGTTCTCCATTTTCTCTTCAGCCTTCACAGACTCCGAAACCTCAATTCCGGTTTCCCCCTCTTCCGCAATAAATACACGCGATAATTCACTCAAAGGATGCCCCTTGCACTCAACATGGAATTTTTTGTACCATCCAAAAGGGGAGCGCAGCACATTGAACCCTTTTTCTTTAAGCTTCCCCTCCATCTTCTTAAGTAACTCAAGTGCAGCTTCAGGCTTTGAAGGCACTGACCCCATCAGCAGGTGCGCATAAGGGTATAACATCACGTTCTTTGTTTTTACCTGCCTAGAAACATCCTCAATATCATTCACTGCCTTTTCCACAAGCGAATCAATGTCCCCCTCATCAGGCTTCTCTACTGCTATTCTGACCCAGAGAACATTCTCCATTTCCCCGGATTTTGCATCTTCCGGAATCTCTTCTGCAAGCTTTGTTTTTTTCGTAACCTCATAGGATACTTTGTCTGCATGAATTATGAGTTCTTTCATTTTGACTACCCTGCCTATACCTTATTTTGCATATTCTTTAAAACTCCTTCTTTTCTTCTGCACAAAGGGCAAATGTTAATAATATATTACTGTGAATGCAATTTATGTCATCCAAGGAAATATTTCTCCTGTTTTTGGCAATGGGTTTTGTTTTTTCCCTAACCCCGGTTTCTAACTGCATGAACCTAAGCACCCCAAACGAGGATTATGTTGTGCAGAATAACCTGGCCATAACTACGGCAAACTGCCTCAATATAACTACTGATAACATAACCCTTGATTGTGCAGGGTACGAAATATCTGGCGGCGGACTTTATTTTGGAATATTTGCAAACGCCCAAAAGAACATCACAATTGAGAACTGCATAATTTCCGGATTTGACCGTGGAATGGACCTGGATACAGTAGAAGACGCTCTGCTCAGGAATACCACGGTTTATAATAATACATATGGCCTTGACCTGGACAGGAATAACCGCACCCAGGTGATTGATTTCGAGGGATACAATTGCTCCAACCATGTAATCTATGCAAGAGGAGCGGAAAACATGGAATTCTCAGACCTTTATATCCACGATACTTATGCGGGAGTCTACATAAGGGATGGCCTGGGAATAACTATAGAAAATTGCATACTGAGGCATATAGTTGACCCCAGCTCTAGCGCAGTTGAACCCGGAGTAGGCATTTATGTCCGCAACAGCCAGCACTGCTCAGTAACCAATGTGGATTCCTACAATACATCCTCCCTTGCAGTGTACTTATGGGGAGGGGCTACAGGAAACCTCTCGCACTGCAACATCTCGAATGTTTATGCGGAGTTTGGCGCCTATGACGCAATATTCGGAGGCCCAGGCTCTGACGGCCTCGTTTCAATGTATGACAAGAGCTATTTTGACCCTGCAGAATATTCCAACGCATGGAACATCACTGTTACAGAATCTTATGCAACCGCCTCCAATTTCTCCGGGGGAATCGGAATCTCCATAACCCATGGAATATTGGAGAATCTTACCTCTTACAATAACCTGATGAGCGGGATGGGACTCGTGCTTGGGGTTGGTGCTTCCGGGCAAAATTATCTTGCCTATGATAATGGAGTTGCAGGAGTAGCAGTAATCTGTGGCCTCCAGAACCTCTCAGGCTTTAGCGGGCAGCCTAATGAGTGGGATCCATGGGATGAGGGAGATGCCCAGGTCTTTAACATAACAACATACAATAATGGCTGGATAGGCGCCCTCCCGATACTAATTGGATACTCAAACATCAGCGGAGTAGTTGGCCATTCTACCGG
>DAOUYQ010000133.1 GCA_030666035.1 Microcaldota archaeon | reverse complement strand
TATCAGAAACATATGGAGTTGCAAAGGCAGTTAAATATATACGAAAAACAAAAGACCACATCTCTCTAGACATGATCAAAGAATTGCACAGAATAGTGTTCGAGAACTCAAAGCATTTCGCAGGAAAATTCAGGCGCAGGGGGCGAGAGGTAGTTATAGCAGACAGGTTTGGCAATATTGTTCACAGGGGTGCACCCTCAACACAGGTTATTTCACTTCTCAAGGAATTGGTTGAATGGTATGAAGAAAACAGGAAGTTCTATCCACCACTGATGTTAGCTGCAGTGGTCCACAACCAATTTGAAAATATCCATCCATTCGAAGATGGAAATGGCAGGGTGGGGCGCCTCTTGCTAAACAATATACTCATCAAGCATAATCTCCCTCCGGTTAATATTGAACTGGAAAACAGGATGGAGTATTATGCCTCTCTCCAAGAGTACCATACTGGGCATGACCTCCGGCCAACTATTGAACTAATGCTCAAAGAGTATAAGAGGTTAAGAAAGTCCCTAAAGAAAACTGGGTGACTACATATAACCTGTTTGTAGTCACCTAAATTAGGGAGCACAATTTTGCCACTCTGGCTTTCAATTCTGAGCACTCACCACCAAAGTAATCCGATACTGGAGCCCCACCGTTCTTTAAAAAGTGTTTCAATTAGTATAGAACTATGGTTCGAGTAAAACCTGTTTGCCGGCGAATAGCAAGAAACATTACCTTAGCCACAGCACTCACAGCATCCCCTCTTGCTCCAGCATGCACCACTTTCTATGAAGCCAGATTGATAGAGCTCCCAAGAGCAAACAATACTCAAAAATTAACTGCAACCCAACTGGGCTTTATCAAAGGAAAAACGACTTTTTCCAATGCAACAAGAATAATAAAATCCAAAAACCTAACAGGCATAGTCAAGGATTCATATCATGATAGCAAAGATAATTTTTTCCAAACAATAGTTGCAGATTACCAGGGCCAGGTTCACGTATTCAAAGAGGGCAGATACCACCACAGCGTAACGATTCCTTTGAAAAACTTGGATCCGTATGGTTTTAGCACCCTGCTTGCCAATTACAAGGGGCAAACCGCATTGCTCATAACATATCGGGATTTAGAGGGTTTAAAACAGCCCAGAATGCATTTGTTTTTCTTAGAGCAAAACAAGTTTGGCCATTCTGCTTCCATTCCCCTGGGAAAGCTAGCCAGGTCATTAGGGGGAATATTCCTCCCCTATTTTGTTGGACGGGATCTTGAAACTGGAATACTCTTTTTGGGGAGGAATCCTAAGGGAAATGTTTGGAAAAAGGTCCCGAACATAAAATTTACTGGCACTAAACTCCTATTTAATCTGGTTCCACTCTCCTATGCTGCAAAATGCGGATGCGTTAGGGAGTACATTGAAGGCAAGAAAAACTCATTTTCTAAAGATGATTTTTCTTCCCTGGATATCCCGGATGCAGAATTCATTCCATTTAACCCATTCTAAATTATTTCCGGGCTCCCTTCAATGCGCTCTATAAATCTATCCTTTCTCTTTTCCAAAAGATCCAGAACCTTAAGTTCATCAACTCCCGCACGCTTGAACATGCACAGGCAATGAATCATCATGTCCGCGCACTCATCCTTCCAGTGGGGGTCATCCTTCTCAAAAAGCTCCGCAATCTCATCAGCATGCTTTTTCATGGACCTGAGCACATATTTGCTGGACTCTTCCTGCCCACCATTCTTCTTATCCGAAGCCGCATTAATTTCTTCAATGGTTGCCATATTAGTTCTATAAACATATCTGTACTAAAATTTATTCCAAAAAGAGGAATGCCAATGCCCAAAAAACAAAAAAGCCCCTTAGGAATCACACCCCAGAGCATTATGCAGATAACAATCATAGCAGCATCACTGGTACTTGCATTTTTCCTGTTTTTTAACGCGGGCTATGGAAACAGCCCAACTTATTCCAAAACAACCGAGCCTAAAGGAACTGCAACAGCGGAGTTTGCAGAATGCCTCACGGAAAAGGGTGCAGTGCTCTACGGATCAAACCACTGCCCCCACTGCAACAGCCAGAAAATCATGTTTGGCAAACAGATTGAAAAAATTACTTTTGTAAATTGTGATGAAAGCCAACATCTTTGTGAAGCTGCAAAGATAACCGCATACCCAACCTGGGTAATCAATGGGGAAAAGCACCTTGGTGCAAAAAGCCTGGGAACGCTTGGCTCGCTTACCGGATGCGAGGTCAAAGGATGATTGGAATAATCGGGCTCGGAAAGCTGGGAAGCGCATTTGCCCAGGGTTTCCTCAATGCAGGAGTGAAAATATTTGCATATGACCCCTCTGCGGAAAAGTTAAGCCTAAAAGGAATCCACAAAGCCTCTTCCCCAAAAGACGCAATGGGCAAATCCAATATAGTGCTTCTTGCCCTTAAGCCGGATACGCTCCTGACAATATTAAAAGAAAATGCAGAAGCTGCAAAAGGAAAGCTTTTGGTATCCCCCGCAGCAAATCTTGCCCTTTCGGAGATGGAAGCAGCAGCCCCCACTTTGAAAATAATCCGCATAATGCCTAACATAGCAGCAAGCGAAAACCTTTCTCCAATTCCATATATCCTGGGAAAAAACATTACAAGCGAAGATGAAAATTCCTTCCTTGAATTGTTCTCAATTCTTGGAGCGCCAGCCAAAGTAAAAGAAGAACACCTAAACATAATCACAGCAATAGCCGGCTCCTCCCCTGCTTATTTTGCCTATTTTGCAAGGGCAATGCGCGAAGCCGCAAAAGAAGCCGGAGTCCCAGAGAAAACAGCAAACCTCTTCCTTGCCCAGGCCCTCTCCGGACCCGGGGCACTCCTCTCCAAGTCCTCCTGCGAAGAAGTAATGGAAAAAGTAACAACAAAAGGAGGGGTAACTGAAAAAGGAATAAAAGAACTGGAATCCGCCGGCGTTTACCAGGCGATAAAGCACGCAATCAAGTTCCAGTCAAAGAAATAATGCCCGGGGTTATTCCCCGTTGGTATCCTTCCTTCTCTGCTTCTGCCTGTACTCATATCTAAGCTGCTCATCAAATTCATTTATTGCTCTTCCGAGTTCCTCGAAGGTTTCAGTGTCCATCTGGAACCGGAGGTGCTTCTGGTCCTCAACGAGATGCCCCTTACCCAGTTTCCTAATCTCCTCAAGCAGTTCGCTTACATCAATCGCCAGTGAATACAGCAGAATGTCGTCCCTTGTATACCCATCTGCCCAGTTCCTTGGTTCATTAGCCGCGTTAGTGGTTGCCCTGAGGTAAGCCGCCAGTATCCTCAGCATATCGAACTGCTCTGCTTT
Source organism: Microcaldota archaeon (assembly GCA_030666035.1). GTDB lineage: Archaea > Micrarchaeota > Micrarchaeia > Anstonellales > Bilamarchaeaceae > CAIKOA01. Next base: position 35 of record DAOUYQ010000133.1, on the reverse strand, counting down.
GGTGAGCCCATCCATCAACATTGAGTTTCCTTTTA
>DAOUYQ010000106.1 GCA_030666035.1 Microcaldota archaeon | reverse complement strand
ACCTGCTTCGCTCCAAAGGGCTCTGAGAGCTCCCCCATCTCCGGGCGGGAGAGGTTGCGGATTTCCTTTGCCATCTTTTCAAGTGTTCCGGCAATTATACCTAGCGTGCAGAGCACTTGTGCGTGCCTGTCTCTCTGGATTACCTGGTTGGAAATTATTGCAGGCTTAAGCCCAGCTCCTTCATTACAAGGGTTTGCATTTGGATTCCTTCTCTGCCAAATGCAGCCATTGTGCCTGTTGCACCGCTCATTTTTCCAACGGAAATAGCCTGCTTTGCATATCTGAGGCGGTCCAGATTCCGCTTCATTTCCTGGTAATAGATTGCGAATTTCATTCCATAAGTTGTTGGGTTGGCGTGCTGTCCGTGGGTTCTTCCGATGCATAGTGTATCCTTATGCTCTTTTGCAAGCTTCTTGAGAACTGAATTCAGATCCTCCAGGCGTTTCTCAAGAATATCTATTCCTTCCCGGAAAATAAGTGCGGTGGCAGTATCCTCAATATCATAGCTGGTTGAGCCAATGTGGATGTATCCGCCATATTCGCCACTTTGCTCGGCTAGGGCGCGAACCATTGCCATCAAGTCATGATGGATTTCTGCTTCAATTTCGTGCACGCGCTCTACTTTTACTTTATCCATTCCTGCTTCAATTGCGGTAGGGGCTTCTTTGGGGATATGCCCTAAGGCTGCGTGCGCCTTTGCAAGGGCTAATTCCACTTCCATCCATTTGCGGAGCTTGTTTTCTTCATCAAAAACAGGGGTCATTTCGGTTTTGTAGCGGGAATCTAGAGGGGATACTGCCATATTCTCACAAGGTACATTGGGACTGGTTTTGATTAAAAGGCTATTGTTTGTGTTTTGCTTAATCCCCCTCCTAATCGTTATATTTAAAAGAACAATTGTTATATTAAAAAGAACATGCTTGAAAAACTACTGCGCGGAAATGCAAAAGTAAAGGTGCTTGGAGTTGTACTATTTATTGATGGCCTGCACCTGCGGGAGATTGCAAGGAGGGCAGACATCTCTTCTTCAGAAGCAAAGCGGGAGCTTGATATTCTTGTTTCTGCAGGAGTGCTCAGAGCAGAAAAGAAAGGGAACCTCAGCTTGTTTTATCTGGAAAAATCCTGTCCCTTCCTTGAGGAATTGAAGGGGCTTTATGCAAAAACAGAAGGTGTATTTGGACAACTTAAAAAAGCGGTTAGAAAACTCCCGGAAATTGAATACGCTTTTGTTTATGGAAGCTTTGCACGGGGAGAATATAGGGGAAGGAGCGATGTGGATTTAATGATTGTTGGAACTCCAAGCATGGAAAAACTTAATGAAAAAATAATGCAGGTAGAAGAGAAAATTTCCAGGGAAATTAACTATTCAGTGTATTCTCCTGAAGAATTTCACCGGAAAGCTACCCTCAGCGGATTTTTAAGTGAAGTGCTCTCTAATAACAAGGTGATGGTTTTCGGTGACGAGGATGAATTTAAGCGATTTGTTGAAAAGGGGTGTGGTGCGAAAAAGCGAGCCTGACAAAGTGCAGGCTAGGGAGTGCTTGGGCGCTTCAGAGAGGGACTTGAAGGCAGCAAAAGCTATGCTCAGTGAGGATTTTGACTGGGCATTCAGCATTGCATACAACTCAATGCTCCAGGGAGTGCGGGCACTTATGTTTGCAGATGGCTATTGCGCAGTTGGAGAAGAGCGGCATAAAACCATTGTGGATTATGCGGATGCCAAACTGGGGGAAAAATATGGGGAAAAAGTAAAACTTTTCAATAGAATGCGGGTTAAGCGCCATATAGTAATTTATGAGAAAGCGAATGTGATTTCAGAGTATGAAGCAAAATTTGCAATTAAAACCGCAGAAGAATTCCTAGAAAAAATAAAAGGAAAAATCAAAATGTAAATGTTCTGGTGGAAGATGGAAATAGCTAATCCTACTTCTTCCTTCTTTTCCCATAAATCTTCTTCCTTCTGGGGCGGGCTCCCACCGGCTGCATTCCATAATTCTTGGTTTTCTTCATTTCCGGCTCAGCCTTTGGCTCCCTTGCAGGCTTTCTATGGGAAGGCTTTTCCTCCTGGGCAGCGGATTCATGGGTTTTTTCCCGGAAATTCAGGAACATTGGCTCTTTTTTGCCTTCAATGTCTATTATCACCCAGCGCTTTTTTTCTTCTAATTTTTTCTTCAGAACCGTATAGATTGTTTCCATTTTCATTGCTTTTGAATTGGAGCTGGTTACGAGCACCTTGATGTCTGCATCGGTTTCGCGCAATGATGTAATTGTATTGAAGAATTCCCAGCGGTTTCCAAATTCCACTTTGAGCGCAACGCTGGCAGTTTTCCCAATAAAAAGAAGGCCTTTTTCTATTGGCTCAACGCGGAAGCGTGAAGCTGCGCCTGTTGCCCCGTATTGGGCAAGAAGGGACTTTGGAAGGCCGGAAACCGGCTTCTTTAGTGCAATTAGCTTTTCTAAGAGTGGAAGCACAAAAATACTACTCTGAGAGCAATTATAAAGCTAAGCGCAGAGATACTGTGCATGGGGCTGGGCAAAGAAGATGGGGCAATGCTTATCAAGGCTGCACGGGAGGCAATAGAGCATTATTCTGAATTTGGGGAAGTGCCTTCAGTGCTTAAGGGAGTGGACCTGGACCAGTATCCCGAACCAAGAGGGGTGTTTGTAACGCTTAAGAAAGAGGGGCAATTGAGGGGGTGCATAGGGTTTCCGCTTCCCATGTTTCCCTTGGGAATTGCGGTAGTGAAAGCTGCGGTTGCTGCTGCATTTGATGATTTTAGGTTTCCACCCCTCAAAAAAGAAGAGCTGGGGGGCCTGGAAATAGAATTAAGTGTGCTTAGTGTCCCGGAACAGATTGATGTGAAGGATCCTTTGGAATACCTGGAAAAAATAAAAATTGGAAGAGACGGGCTCATTATAGAATATATGGGGCATAGCGGGCTGCTGCTGCCGCAGGTTCCGGAAGAGCAGGGCTGGGATGTTAAGGAATACCTGGAGGGAATTTGCATAAAAGCGGGGCTTCCTGCGGGAAGCTGGTCTGAGGATGGAGTAGTTCTAAAATCCTTCCAGGCGCAGATATTTGGGGAAGAAAAATGAAGGGGAAGGTAATCAAGCGGGAAAAAGGGTGCTACCTGAAGCTTCCGGAAGAATTCAGGGGAATGGAGGAAGTTGAGCTTTTGCCGCTCAAAAATGGATATTACCTTCTTTCGGTTCCAATTGGGGAAATAAAGGCTGCACCTAAAAAACCTGCAGAAAGCACAGAAGAAATAGTGCTCAGGAAGCTTGATTCGCTTGGCCTGAGCAAGCGTTCCCCCTCATACCTGAAAAAAATGCTTACAAAAGATGAGCAGAAAATGCTTGAGAAGCTTGTGAAAACGAGGAAAGTTGTATATATCCATAACAAAAGGTTCGAAGAAGGGATATATGTAATTGAAAATAAAAGGAAAAGCAGTGGAAGGGGAAGTGCGCCCTCCAACACGCTGGCAAATGCACTTTTTGCAAATGGATATATTGTCCTGGATGGGAGCAGGGATGCAAAAGCCCTCTCTGAGCGGCTCCTCAAGCAGAAGGGCTCAATTCTTGGGGTTAGGGGATTTGACGGCAAATATTATGTTGTTACAACTACGTATTTCCAAAAGGTGTCCAATGCGCTTGCAAAAATGGAAAATGAAGTAACGCCTGAAGGGGTTGCTGAAAAGTTCAGCTTCTCAATTGATGGATGCAAGGCAGTGCTCAAGCTGCTCTCAGAAAAAGGGGAGTACCTGGAGAAAAAGGGGAACTTGTATATCCGGATGTGAGGATGGTTGTGCTTGTCCTGGTGCACTCATTGTTCCTTGCAGATGAAAACGCTTAATTATCTGCCCTTGGGAAAAAAGGGGA
>DAOUYQ010000035.1 GCA_030666035.1 Microcaldota archaeon | reverse complement strand
AGGCTGTTTTCAGGGTCCTTACAAACGATTCAATAAGTGCCAGGAAAGCGCTGGAAAAGGCCCCTGGAATAAAAGGCGTTGTTGTTTCAGATGTGATTGTGCTCAGGCTGGACAATCGCCCTGGGGAGCTTGGAAAGATTACAAGAAAAATGGCGAACCGGGGAGTGGACCTGGAAAGCCTCTATATTGTAAGCAGAAAAGATGATTACACTGAAATTGCAATCAAGCCGATTGAGGAACACGCTTCAAAAGTAAAGGAACTTCTGGGAGTTAAAGGCTAAATTTCCCTTCCTTTTTATATTTTTTTATTTTTTGTGCAAGCTCTTCTTTATTCACTCTTTCCTGTTTTCCATCATTTCTGAATCTTATAGTAACACTTCCATCTTCAAGCGTATCGTAATCAATGGTAACACAATAGGGAACTCCAACCTCATCGGCCCTTGCATACCTCTTCCCAATTGACCCCACTGATGAGAAATACGTATTCAATCCGCTTTCCCTAAGCATGGATGCAATTTCCTTTGCAGGTTTTTTGAGCTCAGGCTTCTTCATTAATGGAAATACTGCCACTTCGTAAGGGGCAACTGCAGGGGGAAAATCAAACCATTCCCATTCTTTTTCCTTGGTTTTCTCCCGGAAGCGATGCTCAAGGAGGCAAAATATAAGCCTGTCCACACCCATGGATACCTCCACAACATGCGGAAGTATCCTCTTGCCTTCTTCCTGGATAAATACTTCCAGATCCTTTCCGCTGAATTTTTTGTGCTGGGAAAGGTCATAATCAGTGCGGTATGCATTTCCGGCAATCTCCACAATTCCATAGGAAGTTTCCACTTCCAAATCCACATTGCTCTGGGAGTAATGGGGCGTTTCATTATCTTCAAGATGCCTAAACCACATCTTCTCAGGTTCAAGGCCGGCATCCACATAATATTCCCATTCAATTGCAAGCAAATACGCCATTATCTGGTTTCCAATTCCCTCCTCAACCACTTGGGCTGCAGTCATCCAAACGGGTTCTTTTTCTCCCCTCTTTTGTACCCTCATCTTCGTTTCTTTTACTTCTTCAAAATCCTCCATTTCTGGATTAGCTGGGTTGAAGAAATACTCAAGCTCCATTTGGGTAAACTCCCTCATTCTCACCAATCCCTTGCGCGGGGAAATTTCATTCCTGAAGCTCCTCCCAAGCTGCCCTATGGCCATCGGAAGCTTGGAGCCATGATTCCTAAATACACGCGAAAAAGAGGTAAATATTCCCTGTGCAGTTTCAGGGCGGAGGAATGCTTTTGCAAGGTCTGCCCCGATTCCTGCCTCAAACATCAGGTTTGTGTTATATGCATTGGAAAGCTCGCCTCCGCACGAAGGGCATTTGATATTATTGTCCCGGATTAATTTATCCAGGGATTCCAGTTTCATGTCCCACTTCACTTTGAGTTTCCGCTCAACAAGGTGGTCTGCACGCACCTTCACATGGCAGCTGTTGCACTCAACAACCGGGTCAGTGAATTTATCCACATGGCCACTTGCCCTTAGCACTATTTCAGGGGTCACAATCGTGCTTTCCAATTCAAGGAAACCCTTCTCAACCAAAAACTTCTTCCTCCAGAGGTTCTCCAGGTTCTTTTTTATCTGGCATCCAATTGGGCCATAGTCATAAAAGCCTGAAACTGAGCCATAAATCTCGTTTGAGGGGAGGAAGAATGACCGGTTTAATGCAAGCTCGAATATTTTCTCGTGAAGCTCCATGAATATTACCTTAGTGAGTAGAATAAGCAAAAATAGTTAAAAAGGAAAGTCTACACATTCCTTCTGTTGGATATTCTAGGCGGGGGGCGGAGATTAGGTTCCGGGCGATTATTTCCCCTCACCCTTCTGCCAAATTCAGAAGAGCCAAGCTGTGTTTTAGGAGATTGTTTTTCAGGCGGACTGCTTCCTAAACTGGGTAAGTAGGATTCGGTATCCAAATAAGAACGAAAAGAGGTGAACACATCTTTTCCAAAAGCGACAATCGCACCAATAAGTGTTCTAGCCTCTGGCATACCAGGATTTATTTCTTTGTTGTCTTCCATGAAATCAACCAAGTGTTGGAAAAAGTTGTGTGTATACATATTTATAAATGGAACTAAAAGTCCATCAGGCTCTTCTGCCCCTTCACTGAATGAGCGGGCTGCTCAATCTTGCTAAAGGAAAGCTCCCCAAACACACCATCATAGCCCGGCCTCCAGTGCACTTTTCCTTCCCGGGCCGCTACTATTGCATCCGCAAGCAATTTATCCGTAGCAAGGCGAAGCTGCTCTGCAGGTGCCTCAAGCACGTTAAACTCAGTTCCAAAATAGTTAACGAGCTTGAAATACTCATCCCGCACGGTCTTGGTTTGCTCCCCGCGCCCGCGCAGGGCAGAAATTACAGTAGTAAGCGGGACCAGGCTGGTGAATGGGACTGCACCAGCAGGTTTGTGCCCCTGCCCGTTGTCAGCTAAATCCAATATGCGGTGCATAACCCCAATTGTAAGGGGTTTCCCGCATTTTGGGCACCTGTTCCCAAGCTTCTTTGCATCAACCGGGTCCATGCAGACATTGCACTTCCTGTGCCCATCCCAGTGGTATTTTCCTTCATTTGGATAGAATTCATAAGTTTTTTCAAAGCCTTTGCGGGTAATTATCGCATTAGTAAGCGAAGGGTAATCAAGCGTATCCAGTTCAAAGACATTTGCCTCGCGGCCAAGCTTTGGAGGGGAATGTGCATCGCTGTTGGAAATAAGCGTCAGGTTATCCAGGCCGCTAATCATCCAGTTCATTGCAGGATCAGATGAGAGGCCGGTTTCTACTGCTTTAATATGCGTTGCTTTTTTCCCGAATGCAGCCACCATGGAATCAAAGCCGCTTTTGGAGCCGAATAAACCGAACCAGGGAGTCCAGATATGTGCTGGGATAAACATTATTTCTTTGGAAATCCCTTCAATAATATCCAGGAGCTCGGCAATATCCATCATAAGTATTGGGCGCCCATCTTCTGCAAGGTTCCCATATCCCTTAATTGCATCATTAATCTGCTCTACAACTTCAAAGGAAGGGGCAAAAAGAACTGTGTGCACTTTCTTTGTCCTCTGCTGCCCCTCCAATTCGAATATGTTGCTTACTTCGGAGGTGAGCATGAACTTTATCCCCTGGTGCTCAAACATTCCCTCCCCAGAGGGCTTCACCCCCCGCTTCAATTCTTTGAGCCATTTGGGGTGCGTAAAATCCCCTGTTCCGAGCAACCCGATTCCTTTTATGCGTGCCCATTCAGCAAGGCCGCCCAAATCAGAGTGGGGGCTGGTTGCACGGGAATATTTGGAATGGATGTGCAAGTCGGAAATAACACGCATACTCTCATTTCCATAGCGTCATTTTTAAAAGAAATGGCTATTCTCGCATAATAAAAGGGAAAAAATAAAGGCAGGAAATTCCTGCAGAAAGCTAAGGCTTCTTCTTTTTATCTATGGGAAGGACTCCTGCTATGTCTGAAATTATCATCGAGAGGTCTGTTCCCTTTGGAATTACATACTTCGTATTCCTGCCCAAAGCCTTTTCAGCAACTTCAAGCTTTTTTAGTGCCTGGGCATCGCCTTTGAAGTACTTTTGGGCGGATTCGTTTATGGATTTAATTGCTTCTGCCCTTGCATGTGCCCTTAATTCAATTGCCTTGGCCTCACCCTCAGCAACCTTGATAGAAGCCCTCTTTTCACCATCAGCCCTTATTTCAGCTGCCATTGCAAGGTCTTTTGAGGAAATTTTCTCGTTTTCTGCCTTAACGACATTATTCATTGCTTGTTGCACATCCTGGGGAGGGTCAATCTTCTGCAGTTCAACCCTGATTATATCTATCCCCCATTGATCTGTCTCTTTATCCAGCTCTGATTCAACGGACCGATTGATTTTCTGCCTGTTTTCATTTGCTTCGGTAAGGCTCATCTTGCCCATTATTGCCCTAAGGGTGGTCTGGGCAAGGGAGGGAATTGCAGCCCGGTAGCTATCAATGTTGTAAATTGCTTTTTTGACATCATTAATCTTGTAGTATACAACAGTATCCACATTGGCATTGAGATTGTCCCTTGTAATGACGGTCTGCTCATCTACATCCACCCTGAGCTCAGTAGTGGGGACTTTGACCGCCCGTTCCATAAATGGAATTAACACCAATAGCCCTGGTTCAGCTACCCTATTGAATTTGCCGAATCTCTCAACGAGAACCTTTTCCACGGGCCTAACTACCTTCAGGTTTACCATAATTACAAAAATTGCCAGAATTGCAACAATCGGAGCACAGACCACAATAGTTGCTGCATCGATGAATAATATAGGAAACATGCACTTATCTTGATAGATTTGCTTTTTATTACCTTTTATGCTTGAGGCTAAGGATTTGTCTTTAAAATAAGTATCCCCAAAATCAATATATGGCATTTAATCCAGAAACATTCATTCCAGAAGCAGTTGAAGAAATTAAAGAAAAGGTTGGGGAGAAAAAAGCAGTTATTGCAGTTTCCGGGGGAGTAGACTCAATGGTTGCTGCAGCCCTCGCAGCAAAAGCAGCCCCTGGGCAGCTCACTGCAATTTTTGTGGATACTGGATTCATGAGGAAAAATGAAACGCAGATTGTAAAAGAAGCTGCAGAAAAAGCAGGGGTTCCGCTCACGGTGGTGGATGAATCAGAGCGGTTCATTGGGAAGCTTATGGGTGTTTCCGACCCGGAAGAAAAAAGGAAAATTATCGGGGAATTGTTTATCCGTGTTTTTGAAGAGAACGCAAAGAAGAGTGGCGCAGAAATGCTCATACAGGGAACCATTGCACCAGACTGGATTGAAAGTGGAGGTGCAGGGCGCGACCTAATTAAAAGCCACCACAATGTGGGGGGGCTTCCGGAAGAAATGGGATTAAAACTCTGCGAGCCACTCAGGGAACTTTACAAGCATGAAGTGCGCCTTGTTGGAAAAGAGTTGGGGCTTCCGAGGCATGTTTACGAGCGGCAGCCGTTTCCGGGCCCTGCTTTGGCCGTGCGCGTAGTTGGGGAAATCACAAGGGAAAGGCTAGATATTGTGCGCGAAGCCTGTGCAATAGTTGAAGAAGAAATTGACACTGCTGCAGCTAAAGAGCTTATGGAGCGGCCCTGGCAGTATTTTGCCGCGGTTTTGCCTACAAAAACCGTTGGGGTTGCAGGGGATGAGCGAATCTATAAATATACAATTGTTGTGCGGGCAGTGAGGAGCCTGGATGGAATGACTGCGAATTTCTCCAAAATTCCGCATGAAGTGCTTGGGGCGATTTCCACCAGGATTACAAATGAAGTAACAGGAGCTGGAAGAGTAGTTTATGATATTACGAATAAGCCGCCTGGAACAATAGAGATGGAATAGTGCAAAAAAACTAGAGAACCTTGTTTAATGTTTTCTTAAAATTCTTAAAAAGTTCCATTCGGGGCAATTGGTCCCCATGATGATATATCGGGAGGGATTCCCATTTATGGGTAAGCTCCACATCCTTCTGCGCATGCACTGCATAACGGTAGTGGTTGTCTGCCTGCTCTGCAACCCGAACTGAATTCCGTACATTCTCAATAGCATAACTGGATGTAAGTGCCGGTTCTGTCCTTTTTGGAACAATAGAGAGCTTTTTGCTTTTTTTCTTCTGCACTGGCATAATATCACATTCAACTTAACTGTTTATATTGGGTAGGGAAGGGTTTTTAAACCTCATGGTTTAACATGTATAGACACATCAAATTGAGGGGGGGTTGGTTACCAGAAGGGGGGAAAACTTCCCCCACCTGATTAGCCCTGCCCGGATTCGAACCGGGGTTACAGGATCCAAAGTCCCGCGTCCTTGACCACTAGACTACAGGGCTGATATGCCAAAGTGCACGCCAACGGCGGCACAAGCGCTTCAAACTGGCAGAGAGTTTGAAGGCAGGTATTTAGGCGTAAGATACTTTTTAAAACCTAAAGAAGAAGCTAACATTATGGAATCAGTCCTAAAAAAGCTGAGCGCCGGGAAAGTGGAGGAAGTTAGGGCAGCTGCAAGAAAACGCCTCCAGAAAAACCGCAATGAGCCTGAGGGCTGGTTCCTGATGGGCATGGTTGCGCACGAGAAAGGAAATGAGGAGTATGCCCTCAGGTGCTTTGAGCGTGCCCTCTATAGTAAACGCACGGAAAAATACCATAAGGCAAAAAGCATGTCCCACATGGGGCTTTTTGAATTCAAGGAAGCAGCCGAAGAGCTGAAGAAATCGCTGGAATTGTGCAAGGATGCGGAATCCCACTTTATGCTCTATGTAGCGCTGCTGTTCCTAAACGATGGAAAGGCTTCCAGCCACCTTAAAAAAGCATACGCCCTAAAACCAGCGAAAACAAAAAAAATGCTAATGGGATTCTTTGATACTTTCTTCAGGGATGACCCCACAATTCCGGAAAAGGAAAAGAAACTTATTCTCAAGAAACTTAAGGGCAAGAATTAATTTTGTTCAGAAAACCGACCAAAAACAGGCAAAAATGGTCGGAACTCTGAACAAACTAAAGCATTTAAAAATAGGACAGAACACTAAAACAGTATGGCAGAGTTTGACCGGCTTTATAGAATCGCACTTGAGAATGCAGCAATTGCAAAAAATTACAGGAAACGCTATCTGTTCACAGAGTTAGAACATGTAACCAAAGCAAGAAAAAAGGGGATAACCCTTATCTCCGGGATAAGGGGAGTGGGAAAAACAACCCTGATGCTGCAACTTTTTAATAGAATTGAAAATGCATTTTACTTTTCTGCAGATTCTGTTCTGGTAAGAAGCAAGCGCATTTACGACATGGTAGAAAATTTATACCGGCAGGGATATACCACCATATTCATAGATGAGATTCACAAATATCCGCGCTGGATAGAAGAGCTCAAAAATATCTATGATAGTTTCAACGTAAGGATAGTAGCTTCAGGCTCATCTACTGCAGCAATTAAGAAAGGAAATATCTCCCTGGGCAGGAGGTCAATTGGGATAAGCCTTACACCTCTTGAATTTGGGGAATTTATATATCTCAAAACCGGAAAGAGGTATTCTGCAAGCTTTGCAGAAATGCTGGATAAGAAAAAGGCGATGCAATGGATGGCAGAACATCCGGAAGTAGAAAAATATTATGGCGAATACCTTATTCATGGCGGATTCCCCATAGAAGCAAAAGAGCAGATATTTCCCCTGGTTAAAAAGATGATTTATGAAGATGCACTGGCTGAATTCAGCCTCACAAGGAACAAAGTAGACGTAGCCGAAAGGCTGCTTGGCTTTCTTTCACTCTCCAGGCCGGGAGAATTTAGCTATACCTCATTCTCGAATATGAGCAACTATGCCAAATCCACAATATATGAAACAGTAAATATGCTAAAAGAACTTGAGATACTGTGTGCGGTTGAGGGGAAAAAACCAAAGGAAGCGGCAAAGGGGACCATAAAACTGTTGTTTTCCCATCCAAATATACGTGTTGCATTCGCAGAACAGCTTATGAATGATGCGGCAAAAGGCGCATTAAGGGAAGAATATTTTGTTTTTCATATGAATGCCCTGGGAATTCCATTGCAGATTCCAAAGAAAGGGAGAAAGAATCCGGATTACCTTGCAAATATTAAAGGCAAAGAGCTCATTTGCGAAGTGGGGGGGAAGGCAAAAAGCAGGGCCCAGCTTATGGGGAAAAAAGGGGTTGTGCTAAGTGATGAAAATCTTGTTGTGCTTGGTTTTGTTCAGAAAACCAACCAAAAACAGGCAAAAATGGTCGGAAGTCTGAACAAAGTAAAGTATTTAAAAATAGAATGCACAATAAAACCATATGGCAGAGTTTGATCGGCTTTACCGAATTGCAC
>DAOUYQ010000115.1 GCA_030666035.1 Microcaldota archaeon | reverse complement strand
GAATGATTGAATTCTTCTTATACCCGGTTGCAAAAAACAGGATGGAAAAGGAAGCCGCAAAAAAAATCATGGTTGAATCATACATGCGCGGGGATGAAGTTGTAAAGCAATTCATCCTCTTCCTTGTGCATGAACAGCTTTCCAGGGCTGCAGGAATAAAAGTAATGCACAATTTTTCGCACTACCGGAGAATCATGCCAAAGGAGGCAAAGGGGGGCGATGTGCGCAAAGCAGTTTACAGGACCATCTTCAACTATACTACTTCAATTGAAGGGTTGGCAGAGCTTATTGGATTCCTTGGGGAACTCGGGGATACGGGTGCTGCAAAAATCCTAAGCTACCACCTGGGCTATTATTCAAGCATGGATTCCCCCGCGCTGCAGGTTTTGAGGAATGCAGCCCTGGATGCGCTCATGCATTGCAATTCCGCCTACGCGCTCGAAAGCCTGCTTAGCTATGCAAAGTATGCAGAGAGAAACGACAGGGCACTTTACGCACTTAAAAAATGGGAAAAGAAACTCGGGAGTGCGGACATTTCCAAGGAAGACAAGAAGCATTATGCAAAACAGATTGCCGAACTATTCGTAAGTGGAAAGGGTGGGCACGAATATTACCGGTAAGCATTCCTAGGAAACGATTGGGTATTCAAGCGTGGTGCCGCAATTTAGAGTTTCCGAGACAAATCCGGAGATAAAAAGTTTCGGGTAGCCCAGGTAGGGAATCTGCAGCAGGATTTTCCCCCTGTAATTCTCTGATGCGGGGGCGCGGTTTCCGAGCATCACTGAATAATCATATACCTGGATATCGAATACGGGATTATTGTCGCCTTTAGTAAGGTAATAAGTTTCACCCCCTGAATTTATTTTGAAATACAATCGGTGTATTATGTCTCCTGTGTATGAGTAGAGGTCCCCTGCGGGAGGTGCATAAACAATAGTGTCATGTGTGAGGTTTGTGAAGTAGGCCTGGCCCCTGAATTCAACAAATTCCATGCAGGGGGTAAGGAGCTCTATTGTGCCCTGCTTCCTTGTGCAGGTGCCATAGTGGAATGTGAATGGGCCCCGGGTTTCCTTAAAAATTTCCGGGTTGGCAGTAAAAAGGGTGCACAAATCATTCCTGTGCTGGGAGCAGTAAGAATAAATTGAGCCATTCAGCTTAAAGCTGCCCATTGTGCCTGCGGATACTGCCACTTCAGGAGATTGGATGGCATCCAATTCTTCCTTGGAAAGCTCCACCTCGTAGCCTATGGGCTCTGCGCCCTGCACAATTATCAGGTCTCCCCTCTCAATATTGGGAAGCATGGAGCAGGAAACAACTGCATTTATCGGGACCGGGGAATTGAGGATAACTGTTAGTGCAAACCAGAAAATGACTATTCCTCCAAGGCAGATTGCCGTGTCTTTGAGCTCATGCTTCCAGCCATGGGATTTGGTGCCGCTCCAGATTTCCAGGACGACTGTCGCAACAAGCGCAACTGCAAAGAGTATTCCAAAAATTGAGTTCTTTGTAAGGATGTAGAGGATAAGGAAAATTGCAAGAAGCCCTATTTGCGCATATGAATTCTTTGTATAGCGCTCAAGGAGGTTCTTGCCCATTTGTGCACCACCCTAGGCCTTCATTTTGGAAATGAGGCCGCGGAATTCTGCAACTTCTTTCTTGAGCCCATCTAGCACTTTTTCAATTACTTTTGCCGGGTCTCCCTTTTTTGTCCGCACATATATCCTTGGGCACTCGACCAGGGGATGCTCTATTTTGTATGCTGCAAATTCCACATCCGGAACCTGGTTAAGCTTAAAGACGATGAGTTCGGCGAGTGTAGTGTCTTCCCCTCCCCCCAGTTCAAATTCTATTTCCTTTTTTTCCTTCTTGAGCAAATTAATTTCCACATGCACACCTCAAAAACGTATTTTTCCATAATGCCTATAATCGTTTGCTGTCTTGCGCCGCTCCATATGCCCTTCCGGGCATACCAATCCTTTTGCAGTTTTTTCCAAGGGTGCCCTGCACACTGAGCAGAATGCCTTTATTACCCCCAATTCCGGGGCAGCCATTGTAAGCTCAGCTTTGTTTCCCTCGATTCTTACCACTTTTGCGCGGATTATGTCCCCTATCCTTACTGCATCCCGTGTTGAAGGGGTAAAGCCTTCAGACATTGCGCGCACAGGGATTTTCCCTTCATCCGGGGCAGCGGGAATTTTCCCGTCTTTTTCTTCCGGGTAAATATTCAGGATTGCAAAAGAGTCCATAAGTATGAAGACTGTGCCATAGACTATATCCCCTGCTTTGAGCTCAGGCTTGCTTACCCTTGCCTTTACTGTGGATTCCGCTTCATCCGCCTTTCCCACTGCAGAGGAATATATTTCGTCTCCGTCTGCATAGGTTGTTGTGCCTTCTGCATAAACCTCTCCGGGTCCAACATATTCTCCTGGAATAAGTATTTTATCACTCATAAAAATCACAGAATGTTAGAATGTTATAGTGGATTAAGGGGAAAAAGGTTTAAAAAGTGACACTTCGGAGCGTACGGCTTCGCATCCATATGCCCTATCAGATAAGAAATACACAAAGGGACATATTTATAAACATTTCTTATTACTATTATTATATCGGGGTGGAAAATGAAATGTGGTGAATGCGATGCTGCTAAGAAAATGGGTGGATTAACAGAAATACGCTCATGGATGAAAGAATGGTGGATTCAGGCCAGAATCGCATGGGGCTTAATCGATGCAGAAGAATTAAAAAAATGTGGAAAAACAGGAACCAGGGCACTGGTCCATGTTATGACCAGGCATTACCTGGCAGGTGTCAGAGTAGAGTCCATGAGATTGGCTGGGGAAGCTGGCCTCAATTCTCTTACTGCATCTGCTTTGGCTCACGCAGCACTCCATGAAGCCTCCTGGAAAGTAAGGGCTGCCGCAATAAGCATTCTTGGCAGAAAAGGAAACAGTGCAGCAGAAGTAATTGGATTGCTTGAAATAACAGAGAACCTCAGGAAAGAAGAGGCTGGTGTTTTATTAAGAAAAGGAATACCTAAAGGGGAGGATATCCTCTTGCAACGGATTGCAGAACGCTCGCTTGTGGAGGCAGCAGGGAGGCTTCCATTCGAAGACCATATAACGATAATTACTGCTGAGAAAAAGGAGTGGAGGATATGGGCACTCAAAAAATTTAGTGGCATATCTATGAGCGGAGAAGAGATAAAGCTACTAAAAGGATTAGAAATGATTCTGAAAAAATCTAAAGGCGATTCCAGGGAAGAATTAGGGGAGCTGAGAAGGATAATATCAACTTGGGAAACAGACCGCATTGTTATGGGAAAGGTGCGCGGACCACAAAAAACTGGACAACCCAAACAGCCCAGGAAGGATGGAAATGGCAAAAAGATCAAAAGATAATGCAGATGGGCATATTTAGGAATCTAAAGGGTTTTTAGTGGAACTCTCCGGGAGTAAGTTTCTCCCTTGCTACCGCACTCCTTCGCTGCTATGGAGGAAGTGCCTGCACTTTTCTGAATCCTTCTTTCCCCATGGTTCCCGGGGAGCTTTTCCTTGGTTTGCCTTATTCTTGGCATAAGCCACATCTAAGGCAATTTATTGACACAAAGCATTTAAAAAGCAAACATGGGAAAAAGGTTTTAAATGAAAAGGAAGGTGTAAATGGCATGGTCAAGCCTATCCTGGTGCTCTGCATAGACAGAGACAACGA
>DAOUYQ010000066.1 GCA_030666035.1 Microcaldota archaeon | reverse complement strand
CTTATTGCTGTTCCTGCGGTTTTCATGATACTTCTTCTTTCTTCTATCTGGCTTGTCCCGAACTCGGCATTTTTCCCGCTAAACCTGGACAACTACAGCCCGGGAATAGGATACCTCCAGCTCAGGAAGCCCGCTCTTTCCCTTGGTGTAATAGGGGGGGGAATCGCCCCTGCGCTTGCAAACATGGCAGACATGGAGGCTGCGGGCGCAGCATGGAGCACAATAGCCCAGATTGGGAACAATGCAATTAAACTGCTTATTGCGGACAGTGCCATTATTCAGCTAATAGTGTGGGCAGCAGTGCTTTTCTTTGCAGGATGGTATCCCGGGAAAAGCAGGAGCAAATGGAAGCAGACAATTGCTGCAGCCCCGGTGCTTCTGGTTCCTTTGGCTTACTTTGGAATCACTTACTTTTATGGGGAAGCATTCAACGTTCTGATGGTTGTATATGCAGGCATTTCGGTTGGTGCAATTGCACTTCTTGATTACAGGGGAATTCCCATTTCCCGGGAGCGGAAAATCTCCAAAAAGAAAAAAATGAAGAAATTCGGGAAATTCGGGTTCAAGGGAATCACTGATTCAGGGGAGACTCTTGAAGATGTGGGCGGCTACAAGGATGTAAAGAAGGAGCTGAAGGATTCAATCCTCCTTCCCCTCCAGAACAAGGGGCTTGCACTGGCATACAACCTCAAGGTTCCAAGCGGAATCCTTCTTTTTGGCCCCCCAGGTACAGGTAAGACAATGCTCATGCGCGCACTTGCAAATGACATGGATTACAGTTTCTATCCTGTAAAAACTCCGGAAATTCTCTCTCAATGGTACGGTGAATCGGAAAAAAATGTTGTGGAAGTTTTTGGTAGAGCGCGGGAAACAGCTCCATCAATCCTTTTCTTTGATGAAATTGATGCAATCGGGAAGAAAAGGTCTCTGGCAGGCACTGACAGTGTCAGCCCAAGGGTCCTGAATGTTATCCTCCAGGAGATGGACGGGGTAAAGAAATCCGACAAGCAGGTAATAGTGGTGGGTGCAACAAACATGCCCGAGCAGCTGGATACAGCCCTGATGAGGCCAGGCAGGTTTGACAAGATAATCTATATGCACCTCCCGGAAGAAGAGGCAAGGAAGGCAATATTCAAGGTTTCACTAAAAGGCCTCCCGCTTTCAAAGGATATTGAGTATGATAAGCTTGCAAAAAAAAGCAACAGGTTCTCAGGTGCAGACATCCAGCAGGTAGTAAAAATCGCATTAAGGAAAGCTGCAGAAGAGGCAAAAGCAGCGGGCACAATAATCCCAATATCAATGGGCCATATCCTGGAAATCCTGGAAACCACTAAGCCCAGCACATCCCTGGCAGCAGTTGAAAAATATGAAAACTTCAAGCTTGATTTCGAGCGCTCTGAAGCAGGGGCTGCAGAGGCTGTTGCAGCAAAGGAAGAGAAGGGAAAGAAGATTGGCTGGA
This sequence comes from Microcaldota archaeon, assembly GCA_030666035.1. Lineage (GTDB taxonomy): Archaea > Micrarchaeota > Micrarchaeia > Anstonellales > Bilamarchaeaceae > CAIKOA01. The sequence goes on along the minus strand of DAOUYQ010000066.1, from coordinate 4,086 downwards.
ATGATGTTGCAGACCTGGAAGATGTAAAGAAAGCTTTCAAGGAAGCAATAGAGCTCCCGCTCCTCCACCCTGAGCTCATAGAAGAATTCGGAGTAAAGCCCAGCAAGGGAATCCTTCTTTTTGGCCCCCCGGGAACAGGAAAAACCTTAGTTGTGCGTGCAGCATCCAATGAACTGGACATCTCTTTTCTTACAATAAGCGGGGCCCAGCTCATGCAGAAGGGGTACGCCCATGCAGCAAATGTAATCAAGGAAACATTCAACCGTGCAAGGGAGAACTCCCCGGCAGTAATCTTTGTGGATGAGATGGAAACCTTTGCCCCTGCAAGGGGGATGGGCAGGAATGATATTGTTGGGCAGTTCCTTGTGGAAATGGATGGGATAAAAGGAAGCGAGGGCGTTCTTGTGGTGGGTGCCACCAACCGCCCGGATATCCTGGACAAGGCAATTTTGCGCCCAGGCAGGTTTGACAAGGTAATATATGTGCATCCTCCGGATTTGCAGGGAAGGATGGAGCTTTTCAGGATTCACCTCAGGCAATATGCAGAAGGCCTGGACATTGAATCTTTAGCAAAAATTACCCCTGGCTTTACTGGTGCAGATATAGCTGCGCTTGCCCAGAAGGCAAAGATGCTTCTCCTGCAGAAAAAGCTTGCCAGCCAATTGCCAAGATTAACTACCAAGGAGCTTGTCGGGATGCTCTCCAAAATGAAGCCTTCGGTTACAACCCAGATGCTCCAGACCTATGAAGCATTTGTAAAGCAGTATGGGGAAAGAAAATAACGATTAATAAACTTTGTAAGCAACTACCCCATTCTTTGTTTTTACGAATTTATATCCCCTTCTCAGAAGCACTTTCTCAGTCTTGTTTCCCCTCTGCTCAATAACTTTTCCAACATGCTCCTCATCCGGATTAAATTGGGAAGTAATTGCAAGCGCATACCCGAATCCCTTTTCCGCCCCCTCTTCCTCCCGTTTCTCAATAAGAAGCTCACGTATTCCCTTCCCTTCATATGCCAAGAGTATCGCATCATCTTCAAGGAACAGGGAATTCTCCTCCCCCTCTTCAAATTCCCGGGTTTCCAAGTTAAACTTTACCCCCCATGAGAGGGCCACGCCTACAAGAATCCGGTCTACAAATGCGCCATAGCTTAGCCCTTTTTCGACTATTTTGGATATCTCCCCCTCAGTTACAGTAAACATGCATTTGCGCATTACATTGGTAGCCTCCTCCACATCGCTTTCCTCAAGCTTTTTTATCTCCACTTCCTCAATATCTATTGGAGAACGGAATTTTTTCATTTTCACCGCTTTAGGCTTGGTTTCTGCTTCCAGCAACTCGCTCTTGAACCCGCTTTTCATCCGAAACGCACCCCGCATACCGGGCATTTTGACATGTAGCAATTCATTTTGTACCCGCACCTTGGGCACCTATACTGCAGCTTCTTTGCAGCCCGTATTTCTGCTTCAAAATCATAATTGCATTCTTTGCAGATTTTTGCATTAAGCTCATTCATTGCCTTGCATTTTGGGCATTTTTTCCTGAACATGCTCTTGATGCGCACTCCGCAATTGTGGCAGCGCTCCCAGTCAAGCTTAACTGTTTTCCCGCAATTTGGGCACTTGAAATCCTTGGAGGCAAGAGTTTTCTTTTTCTTTTTTCCAAATAATATATCCAGAAAGCCCATCTATTTTTTCCTCCAGGCAAATCCGCTTAATGCAAGGAGAAGCAGAAAAGCCGGAGCACACAGTTCTTCACCCTCTTTGGCTGGAGCACTAGTTTCCGCAGGCGCTGGGCTTGCCGGAGCAGCCTCTTCTGCAGGAGGGGCAGTTTCCGCCGGAGCCTCTTCTTCAGGGGGCTCAGGCTCTTCTGTTTCTTCCGGCTGCCCATCTGCCCCAGCAATCTCCCCACTATCGCAGATGCCAGGCTCATCTATCCTTTCATTAAGCTCATTAATTGCGCCTGTAATTACTACTTTCGCATCGCTCATCTGGCAGCTATGTGCAAGCTGCCTTGTTTCCGCAACCCTGCTGGAGACAGGTATCCCTATTTCCGGGCACTCGAGGTTTCCCATCATCCCTTCAAAAACTTCTATTTTTTCCAGCACAAAGTCCTCATCACTGGTGCGCTTGTGCGAAATATGGAAGTTAAATGTCTTGGAATACGTCTCGCCCTCATTCTTGAGCTCTGCCCGCACCAGGTCAATATATGAATCCTCGTTATTTTCAGAAAGCCCCCAGTAAACAGGAATGTAAAATTCGCAGCCCTTTCCACCATCATCAACATTCTTGCAGGTGTGGTGGAGGAACCATTCATTTTTATTCGGGTTATATACATACATTTCTACGTCCATATTCTCTTCGAATGGGCTGGTCAGGTCGAACTCTGCATGTATCTGGTACGGCCCTTCCCCGTCCCAGTCACAGTTCCATATAAGAAGGGGCTCCCCGCTTGGGGTAGTTTTCCGAAGGTCAAAGCCATTCCAATCATCATCACCCGCAAAAACCGGGCTAAAAAGCATCCCAAATGCAACCAGAAAAACCAATATTTTTTTCATGCTATTCTCTTCAGTATAACCCTTTATATAGTTTATCTTCCAATTTGAAGCATGCGGTTGCGGCATCTTTTAGTCTTTATTTTGATTGCAGTATCTATTTCGTGCGCAGTTACTGCCCCTGAACTTCCTGAGCTTGGAATAGAATTTATTGCACTAGTTGCCATTCTCTCTATTGCAGTAGTTTCCCTCTCTATTATGGTGGGCGAAGCCTTACAGAGCCCTGGCATAAGTGCCTGGTCCAAAGACCAGCTTCGGGAGGTGATAGCAGGAGTAATACTTGCAGTTTTGATCTGGGGCGCAACTGCAGGCACGACTACCATAATCAGCGCTCTTTTTTTGCAGGATGGGGTTCCAGACCTCCCTACAATGGGCAAAGAAGCGCTTAATCCGCATATTGAATACATGGAATCTCTTTACCTGAAAGTGGCAGATGCCTACCAGACAGTGGGCCTATACCAGGGCTTAAGCTATTTTGCAAGCCTGGGAGGCTTCTGGATTTATGGGGGGCAGGGCAATTCCCCCTATTTTGGGGCAAGCGTTCTTATGGGCCCGCTTGGAGGGGCCGGAAACAACCTCACAATCCAGATTCTAAGTTTCCGCCTAATCCAGCTGTTTTCTGAATATGTTTCTGCAGTGTTTCCAACATTCATCCTTCCAATTGCCCTCGCGTTCAGGATTTTCCCCTTTACGCGCAGGATGGGAAACACTCTAATTGCTATCTCTCTTGGCGCACTCTTCGTATTCCCGCTTTCATTAATGTTTGTAAATGAATTCTGGCACGCAACCGACTGGCAATATAAGGATGAGGTTATGGCCCAGGGCTTTGCCTTTGATGAGATGGGATTGGACCAGGGCTTTATGGATGGGGTGATGAACACAATTGAAACTATCTGCGGGAGCGTAGCAATGAGGACATTTTTGAGCCTTGGTGAAATAGTATGGTCGCTGGTTTTTGCACTAATTGCTGCAATTTCCTGCCTAACTGGATATGCAGCCTGTTTTGTAATGTATTTCCACTTGTTTTTCTGGGAGCTCTGGCCATTGATTGCCACATTCCTCCAGCTTACAATTGCATCAATTATCCTTACTACTGTAAATATGGACTGGGCAACAGGCGCCGCCCCAGGGCTACAGGCAATCCCAGAGACCCTGCTCCCGGCAGTAATGGAGGCAACAGGCTTTTCAATAATCTCGCTTTTAGTAATTGCAATGATAACTGTAACAGGCACCAAGGCAATCTCCACTGCACTTGGAGGAGAACACGTTCTCTATGGAATCTCGAGGTTTGTGTAGATGAGAAAGCTCCTGTTATTGCTTCTGGTGCTGTTTTCTTCTTTTTATGCAACAACAGGCACATGCCACTTCCAGCCGGACGCTGACCCCCAAGCTGCTGAATCTTTTGAATCTGCAATGGCGCTGGTTGGAATTGCAATTGCGCTTTCAGTTTTGATTGTAGCCCTTTCCTACATGATTGGGAAATTCACTTCAAACCCGCGCCTTTTGGTATTCAGCAAGGATGAACTTACCCA
>DAOUYQ010000042.1 GCA_030666035.1 Microcaldota archaeon | reverse complement strand
GAGAAAAATTATAGTGCGTTCATTGGGGCACAGAAAAAGGATTTACAAGAAAAAATAATTGTTAGGTTCCTTTTGAAGATTTTACCTAAATCCTCCTCCACCTGAGCTTCCACCGGAAAATCCGCCACCGCCGCTGGAGCTCCAGCCACCGGATGAGCCACTGGAGAAACCTCCACTGCGGGGCCCGCTTTTATTTCCATATTTGGAGAGATTTCGGACTCCCCAGGCAGAGGTGTAGAGAATGTAAGAGGAAGTGCGGACATTCTCCAGTTTCCTGATTCTTCCTGCAAGAAGAGTGTCCAGCTCGGAGAGGTGCTGCTCAACTTTGTCTGCAAGCCCGAGGGCAGTTGCATAAACCAGGATCTCTCCCCAGATTAGGGCTGCGGAGGGAGGCTCTTCCTTTAGGGAACTTGCCTTAACTGCAGTGGAGAATGCATCCCACTGTGCGTATTTTTTCTCCCAGCCTTTTGGAATTTTGGAAAGGGTGTAAAGATAATAAATTGCTGCTAATGCAAGAACTGCGCCAAGCCCCCCTATAATTATGTAAGCTGCATAGAGGTAGTCCCCGATTGCAAAGAGATAAGGGATAAATTCTGCTGCCCCAAAGAGCAATGGGGCTCCCAGGAATACTCCAAAAAAGAAGATGAATATTGCAACAGTGCTGATAATCTGTATTCTCTTTTGGCGGGCTTTTGAGGTTTTGTATAGCTTCTTTTTCTTGAGGATTTCCTGGATCTCTTTTACAAACTCGTCCATTTTCTGGGGGATTATTGTTTTGCTGGCTTCGGACTTTTTCTGGATGTGCTTGAAGTTCTTTGCCAGGGCATCCAGGTCCACTTCCTTCTTTTTGCCCCCCTCAAAAATCAAGTCAATTACGGTTTTTTCGTGCGGGGCAAGCTTTTTGGAGCTGGTTTTGAGAAAAAGGATTGTGCGCTCGCGCTTAATTTTCTGCCCGGTGTATCCTTTTTTCTCCAGCTCCAGGATATCTATTACGCCCTTGTTTATCAATTCCAGGATTGTAGCGGCAAGGATTTCCCGCTCAACATAAGTTTCCCGCATTAAGGCGGAAACCACAATTGGGGAATCCTTGGAAGGGGGAACTATGCTCTCGCGGAGCTTTTCCACTTTGGGGCGCTTGTATTCAAGATAGCCTGCAATCAATAGGAGGATTAGGAATGTGGGGAGGCAGCAGGGGGCACATGGGAATGCGTCTGCCGGGCCCAGGATTGATTCGGAGCCGTATGCTTCGCGCTCATCAGCCAGGATTTCCAGCGCAGAGCCTGGCACCACATTATCAGTAGTAACTGCGGAGCGCTCAAAAAGGTAGCATCCCCCAATGTAATTTCCACTGGGGACATTGTCCATCTCTATGATTATTGAAAGGTCATCTATGTGGGCTTCCCCCTTCTTGGCAGAATACACTTCAAAATGCATATCCTTGCCCCGGGTGGCTTCAGGAAGGGCGGTTGTGGATTTGAAGGTGATGGCGGAAACCGGCCAGTTTGCGCCATAGTGCTCAAAGCAAAGCTTGGCAAAATCATCCCAGAGCTCTACTCTGTCTTTGAGCGTATAGCTAAGTTCTACTGTGTTTTTGCCCACAAAGGTTTCTGTCCACACTATTTCTGCATTTCCTTCGTGTTCCTGTGTGTAATATTGCACATCCTGGCCATTTACCTCTACAGAATGGACTATGAGGTTGCTTAGTTTTCCGTAATCTGCCAGGCGGATTGTGCGGAAACCCTCGTTGTATTGCTGCTCGAGGGTGAATACAATTCTTTCGTTTACCAGAAGGTCTCCATTGGGCTGGACTATTGCATCGCTCTCGTAGGAATCTATTGAAAATGGGAATATCAGTGAAACAAGGAAAAGCATTGCAAGGAAAGGCAGGAATTTCTGCATGAGGGAGATACAGAAAGAAGGTTTAAAATGCTTGTTTGAGAGTTTGGCTTATGGGAGTGGAGGAGGTAGCAATCCAGCTTTACCTAAAGCAGGTGGAGCACGGAGGGATTGTGCCTACGGAGTATTTTAGGTTACGCAATATAGAGAGGTATCTATTGGAGAAAAAAGGGGGCAGGTACTTCCTGAGGAAGATGCATAGGAAAAGATTTACTGTAGCAATGACGGGGGGAGTATTTGATGTTATACATATTGGGCATATCCATACCCTCTCTGAGGCAAAAGAAAGGGCGGATGTGCTTATAGTTGTTGTTGCAACAGATGAGCATATCAAAAAGAAGAGGAGGTTGCCCCTGCACTCGCAGGAGTATAGAAGGGTGCTGGTGCAGGCCCTGAAGCCTGTGGACCTTGCAATTCTTGGCGGGGAAGATATGGAGGAAACTTACGGGCGGGTGGAGCCTGATTTGATTGTGTATGGGTATGACCAGAAGCCGTTTTTGAAGCCTAAGGGCACAAAGGTCGTGACAATGAAGAGCAAGGTGGATCCAAAGAATGTGAAGACGAGCAAGATACTCAGGAAATTGGGAATTTGAAGGTGAGGAATATGGTTGAATTTGAGTTAGTGGATGTTGAACTTCCGGAAGGGACAAATGTGATTTTAGGGCAGAGCCATTTCATTAAAACGGTGGAGGATTTGTATGAGACGGTTGTGGAGAGCGGGATGTCAATTAAATTTGGAATTGCATTTTGTGAAGCATCCATGAAAAGATTGGTGCGGAGTGATGGGAATGATGCGGAGCTTGTAAAACATGCGGAAAAAGAAGCGATGAAAATTGGTGCTGGGCACTCGTTTATTATATTCATAAAAGATGGGTTCCCAATTAATGTAATAAATAGAATCCAGGATGTGAGTGAGATTACTGCAATTTATGCAGCTAGTGCAAACCCAATTAAGGTGGTAATTGCAAAAGAAGGGGTACAGAGGGGGATTATGGGAGTATTGGATGGGATGAAACCGGTGGGAATTGAAAATGAAGAGGAGAGGGGGGAGAGGAAGGAATTCTTAAGAAAGATTGGGTACAAGAGATAGATAGATTTTTATATAGTTCAAATGAGATGATAGCTATGGCTATTTACAGGAGAGCAGACGACAAGCAGGAAGAAGAAAAGAAAGAGGAGCGGAAGGAAGAGCCAAAACAGGAGATATCGACGGCCTCATTCAAGAATTTTGTAAATAAACCAGAGAGTAAAGCGTTCATAGAAGACTGCCATCACAGATATAACGTTACAGAAGCCGGCATGAGGGAACTTCTTTGGGAACTGTACCAAAGATATGGTGGGGATGGAGACGATGATGATGAGGATAAAGTCAAGAATCGGGCTTCGGAAATGCTGGATGTTATGAAGAGTGTTGCGGACAAATTTGCGCTCTTTAAGAAAGACTAGTTGCACTTTGGAGCCAGCTTGGACTAAAGTCCGGCCACAGCACTAGCTCCGAAGTGCCAGGAGATAAGTTTAAATAGAGTTCATATGTAAAAAATCCTACGCCCTTTTTGCCTCGGTAGCTCAGTTGGTAGAGCGCCTGCCTGTTAAGCAGGATGCCGGAGGTTCGAGCCCTCCCCGGGGCGTAGCGAAGCGGAGCCCAGGGGAGCTGTGAACTTTGTTGAGCTTTGCTCAACAGATGTAAGCGAAGGTTACATTGAGTTCACTCAATCCCCGGGGCGTGCTAATTCGAATCACTAATGCCCATGTGTTTTTCCCCGGGAACCAGAAAAGCGAAAACCCAACACGCCAACTTATGTCTGCTCTAGAACAGTATAAAAATAATTTTGCTGAAGTTGTGAAGAAAACAACGCTGGAAGAGAGGTATGGAGGGAGGCTGAGGTGCTGTGGTATATTGGGCGATCGGAAAGTAGGCATGGAAAGGGATAAAAACAGCCTGCAACGCTCTACCTTCATGTACAATCCTTTCAGGCCAGGAAACGGAATTGAGCCACCCTATGTAGCGGGAAGAATGGAATACCTTCAGGAATTCTCGAGAGCCTTAGACCTTTTTGAGGAAGGGCTTCCGAGGAATTTCATTATTTTCGGACCCCGGGGCACGGGAAAAACAGTACTGGTAAACCTTTTTGGACCAATAGCAAGGCAGAAGGGATGGCATACAATTAGCCGCGAATTTAACTCACGTTTCTGTGATGAGGAAAGATTCGCGGATGCTGTCATTACGGACCTCGTAAACGAAGCATGCAATGTTTCGTTCATCAGCCAGATCAAGAAGAGGGGGGAATTGCTGCTGGACACCCTGAAACCAGAGGAGATATCGGCACACGGGATTAGGTACAAGCCATTCTACAAGAAGAAACGGGTGCTTCTTGAGGACCACCTAAAAAGAATCCTTATCGAGAACTGGAATGTATTCAAGAAGGCGGGGGTGAAAGGAGTCGTTCTTCTCTATGACGAATTTCATACTGTCCACGATGGCAAAAACAGGGGAGACTACCCTCTTGCAAGCTTCCTAGGAGCGGTTGCACAGGCACAGCGCGAGGGATGCAGATATGTCCTTGTACTCTCAGGACTGCCCAACCTCCCATTGAATCTCAAAGAAGCAAAAACATACACTGAGAGGATGTTTGTTTTCAGGGAGCTGGGGAACCTCCCAGAAGGGGAAGCCCGAAGAGCCATTCAACTGCCCCTCAAAGGTTCAGGGCATAAATTTGAAAAGAAGCTTGTGGATGAGATTATCAAGAAAACTGGGGGATACCCCTATTTCCTCCAGTTCTACGGATACTTCGTGATAGAAACTCTGAAAAAAGAACTAATCTCTCTTAGTGATCTGGCAAGGATGAGAACAAGGCTTCTGCGCGAGCTGGATATTAGCTTCTTTGAAGACCGCTTCAAGAAAGCGACCTGTGCGGAACAGGAAATCCTGCTTGCCATGGCAGCTGTGGAGTCTAACAGCATAGCCCCTACGGAGATAATAAAAGCTACTGGAATTGGAAAAAGCACATTCTTCATGCATCTTCAGAATCTTGCAAATAAAAATCTCATATACAGGGCATCAAGAGGTGCATACTCCTTCTCAATTCCTCTGTTCAAGGAGTTCTTAGTGCGTAAAAAGAAAGGTATGGAAAGGTCGTAATTTTTTCCCGACCTTTTACGAATCCTCCCCCATCATTTAAATACTAAAAGTGTGGGAATTATAACGAATGGCTAAGCAATTATGTAGTGTTGAAGGTTGCGGGAGGGATTCTCGTGCTAAGGGTATGTGCAAACTCCATTATGAAAGAGTGCATAAAGGTATCCCCCTTACAGGGAGACCTAAAATAATAAAACGCTGTTCAGTAGAAGGTTGCAAAAACCCTTTCCACTCAAAGGGTTTCTGTGCTGTTCATTATGCAAGGTGGGTAAAGCATGGAAGCACGGAAGAAATAATCCCCCCGCCTAGGGAACGAGAGTGTAAGAGTTGCGGTCGAGTATTGCAGGTGTGTGCTTATGGGTTATGTAAGAAGTGTTATTCTTTAGCCCGTGTGGGATTAGGAAGGCGAAAGGAAGAATATGAGAAAAACAAAGGGGAATCATCGGCTTCCTGCAAACAGTATTACCAAGAACATAAAGATGAGATAAAAAAAAGGGTTAGGGACCGCCGTAAGAATAACCTTGAGTTAGTGAAAGCCGAAGAGAGGAAAAAGTACCATAAGTTCAAGCACATAACAAAGGAAAAGAGAAAGGAATACTTCGCAGAATATCACCCTAAGTATAAGCATTCTAAAAGGGGATTAGAAACTGCTAAAAGGTCCAACCATAAACGCAGGGCGAGAATAATAGGAAATGGGGGTTCATACACTAAAGAAGAGCTCGCACTCTTGCGTGAAGCATTTAGAGGCATTTGTCCTCTTTGTGAGAAAAAAGCTAAACTAACTATTGACCATATTGTCCCCCTCTCTAAGGGAGGGACTAATGATATTGAGAATATTCAGCTCTTGTGCCTATCCTGCAATATCAAGAAGAGTAATCGGTTGGAGTAGGGCTTAGCCATTCTATATAATCTCGAAGGCCTTCAAGATTGCAATGATACTTATGCCCAATGCTAACCCACCCCCCCATTGATTCTTCACGAGTTCATCTATTCCCTTGGTTACGGAAGAGGGTGTTCCTGGCCCAAATACTGAAAAGGACATATTTTCATATCCCAAACAATGATTATAACCGTTATGGCTGCCTGAAAACCCGTTCAATCGCTTCCCTCTATCCTTTTACCACTTACATTTATGATATAATCAAAATCCAGCTTACCGAAGTGGAAAACGTTAATGCATTAATGATTTCGCCCCTCCCGGGGCGTAATCCTAGTACTGATTTTGAAAAGAAGGGTTATGCTGCCTGCTCAAAAAAAGACATTCGCATTTTTCAGGATCGTATCAACTCGGTTTAGAGTTTTGTTGACGCCTCCCCTAACTATTTGCCATGCGATTTCCGGAGAAACCGACGAGTAAGCATATTTCAGCCTATTTCCAATCACAACTCTTCTTTTCACAAACCCTTTTTCATACAACGTTTTGATATGTGCTCTTGCCGACCTCTCAGATGCATTGAGATTCTGCACTATTTCACTTACCCCCATTTCTTTTTTGAGTAATAACTTGTATATTCTTATCTCTGCCTCTTTAAAGTCGAGAAATCTGAGGACTGTAGTGAATACCTCTACAGGTGTTCGCTTTCCCTTCTTTAAGATTTCCTGAAGTTTTGTCAGCCTGTCTGCATCCGCCATCTGTTTCTCCTCTTCAATGCCTTCAACCATTTCATATGTATGCAAATTTTCTGTGTAGTTAAATTTAAGGTGCAAGATATTTAAATATATCCATGCAAATAATTTTTCATATCTGTGCATAATAAATTGCAGATGGTCCTTGGAAAAACGGATGTTCATGAAAATAAATGGGAGCACATACCAGATGCAAATGGACCATGACTATCTT
>DAOUYQ010000021.1 GCA_030666035.1 Microcaldota archaeon | reverse complement strand
TGGTAGCGGTGGAAAGAATCCACAAGGCGGTTGTATTCGCGCATTGCAACATTGTTCCTGTCATCGACATTGCCAAATTCGCCGGCGGCAAGCTTGGCTGCAAATTTTGCCCCGGTCTCCCGGAAATATTCTGAGGTCATTGTTGCGGTGTATTCTGCATTCATCTGCTTCCCAAAAGTGGAAAGCATAAACTGCTCCAGGCCTACGTTCATGCTCTTTAAGCATGGGTCTGTGAATTCGCGCACGTTATCAAAACCGCGCTTTAGCCAGCCCCTTACGCCTCCAACCTGCTCATACGCTTCAGCATCACTGGGTTTGCCGGGAATATGAATTGAGCCTGGGGCAACCTTTATTGCCTGGGAGTATCCATTGAAATCTGCCCAGTCCTCCTTTCCCATTCCACGGTTATAGAAAAGAAGCGCGACTTTTACCTGGCGCTCTTCTCCAGGGGGGCCTTGGGATGCCCAGTTCTTGAGGGCGGTGGCTGCTGCCGTTCTTTGCTCTTTGGTTTCAGCAGAGCTATAAGCCTTGATAAGGAGCTCCATGCGTATTTTATTTGCAAGCCTGGAGCCAAAACGGTCCAGGTTAAGTTTTGAAGGGTCTGCATTTATAGCAAGAATGTCATAGCCATAGTTGGAGAGTAACCTGGCTGCCATTGCAGCGCATGCTTCGGCATTTTTGGGGCTTTTGGCTGCTAAGCGGTCCAGATCAGCCAAAAGGCTGTCCACTTCCTGCCGGGAAATCAGGGTTTTTACCTTTTTTCTTTCAGCCTGGTCAAACTTATCCATGAGGCCAACATACTTTTTCAAAAGGGAACCAGATATTCCCCTGATCTCGCCTTCCCTGAGAATATAATCCGTTTCTCCAAAGAGCCACTTCTTGAGCTTGCCCTCCTTCCCAAGAAGCTCTTTGAAGGGAGCTTCCTTGGAGAACTTCTCCGGGGCAAACTCCTCCCAGTGGCCCCCCCGGCGTATATAGGTCTTTGCATTCACAACACGGTCTGCCTGGGCTACCTTGAAAGTATTGCCCTGCACAAAGGGCACAAAAGAACCTTCCTTAAGCCTTATCCAGCTGGATTTGGAAATATCTTTCAGGCTCAGGGTGCTATGGATGAATTGCTCTACCTGCTTGTCAGTAACATCCCCGACTCCGGATATCTCCCCTTTTTTTAGGCCAATAAGTTCCGGATGCTCAAAAATGCGCGCCTTGTATGCTCCCCACTGTTCCTTAAACCGGTGGAATTCCCCGGCGAAGGTGGAGTAGGTGTTTGGGTTATCCTGCTCAATTATTCCCTGGAGGCGCCTGAAAAGATAACTTGGAATTACACTCTTTTTTAGGTAGTGCTCACTGGCTTCATTCATGCTAAGCTTGGGGTTTGCATCCATCAGCCTCTGTATCGCAAGCGGAACGGTGTGGGCAAGATTGACTTCTCCATGTGCCTGGTTTTCTACTGAAGCTTTTGCGCCCCCCATTGTTCCTCCAATGGTTTTCCAGTGGGCATGCATATCCATGCGCCATTTCCCTGCTTTTGCCCCATATTCCTTGCCGTGCTCCCCCACGGCCATGAGGTCCCCTTCCCCAGGCCGTATATCTGCAGAATAAAGTGATGCAATTAGTGCATTCATTGGAATCTCACTGCGGCTCTTTGCTCCTCCAAATGCGCTGAAATTTGCCAAGGATTGCATCCATCTCTCCGCATTGCGCATTACAATTTTAAGCTCAGCCCGCAAGCCAGGCGTATTTGGGTCAATTATTCCCCAGCGCTCATTGACTACGCGGAGGAATGCATAGTTTGCAATATCTGTGATGGAGAGGGGGTCTTTTGTTGGAGTTTCAAGCGATTTTCTGTAGGTATTGTGGAAGAATGTTCCAAATGTGAAGTCGCGCGCAGAATCCTGCCTTCCAACCCTGAAGAAGAATTTTCCTTTGTCAGCATCTGCTTTGAGGTTTATGGGCTGGTCAATCTTGAATTGCTCTTTAAGGTAGCTCTGGAGCCGCTCGAGCTTATGGGCGGCAATAATTGCATCTTTGTTTATGTACCCTTCAGAATCAAGGAGGAGGTGTGCGGGAATCTCACTATCGATATACCTGAGCCGGTTAATGGCACTGGTTACCCCGGATTCATCAAAAGAAAAACGATGCCTCTTCATTAAGCTGATGATTTGCTCTGCTTTTGCAAGGTCATCTGCTTTTGTATTTGAGAGGATTTTCCTAAGCTCCTGCTCAATCTTCTTAAACTTCTCATGCTTGAAGCCTTTGAACATGAGGTCCTCTGGAGTGCCTTCCCATAATAGTTTGCCGTTCTTGTCCCTTCCTTCAAGCCCTATTTTGAGCACTTCTTCCTCGCTAAGGTCTGGCTTTCCCTTACACTGCTTAATGATGTTTCCAACCAGCCAGTTAAGCACATCTTTCTTGGCTTCATGCATTAGGCGTTCGTAAAGCCCTTCCCCATACTCAAAATTATCAAAAATTTTGACCAGGTTTTTTTCCCGGTCAGAAAGGGCAATCCATTTCTGGAAGAAGCCGGGCTTGCGGCCTGCCCTCCTGGCACTGTCTACTGCTTCCTGGACGCGCTTTGTGTACTTCTTTTCACCTTCCGGAGTGGTGGCATCCCCTACCTTCCTTACAATTCCACGGGCAGCAGTGGAATAGAAACGGCCGACCTGCCTTCCTCCAAAGAACAGGGATGCGGTTCCGCCCATTACATGGGTGCCCAAGAACGGGAGCCTCCCGAATGTCTTTCCGAGGCCGCTTTTCAGCCATGAGGGAACGTCTCCGGTTGCTGCCCCAAAAGATGCCATTTGCATTTGATTGTATGCATTCATTTGGGAAAGGAGAATCACACGGTCATGGAGCTTATTTTTCAGGTTAAGGCTTGCAGAATCATGCAATTTCATCAAGTCTGAGAGGATTGCGCCATATTCTTTTTGATAGGCTTCGCCGTTTACTCCGCCTTTCTTGAAAAGGGCATCAAGGCCGAGTATCCTGTTTATGAATCTCTTGTCCTTTCCTGCAAGAAGGGCGCGGAGTGCCATCATCTTGAATACTTCACTGCCCTTGGAATTGAGTATCCTGTCAATAAGGCCCTTGTTATATCCGCGCATGGAGCGAAGCCGGCGAATAAGCTCGTTCTGGGTTTCCCTGGATGAGCTCTGGATATTGCCTGCTTTTGTCGCCATTTCTTTGGTTATTCTGCTAAAACCAGTTCCCATTGTCAAGCCGCTATAGGATATGGTTTTGGCCTTTGGAAGGAGGGGCGTTGTGATATCAAGGAGCATAAGGGGGCTCCGCCCTGCAAAAAACATTGATGCAAGCAGCAGACCACCCATCAAAATGGAGATAAAACAGAATGGGCTGTCCATATTGCCTGCAAAAATGCGTTTTAGGGCGGTGGACATTATGCCCAATGCCTCAGTCTCCTTATCACAAACCTGCATGCTCTCCTGGGCAAACTGGTAATGCTCCCCTTCTTGTTGGGCGCCATAAACCGGGTCTCCGTAGGATACAAAAACTTCTACGCATCTATCTTCGTAAACCTCCTCCGGGATAGGACAATGGGCAATTCCCTCCTCATCTGTGCCCTCCTCACCTGTAAATATTGGATTGCAGCCATCAATCTCTATGCGCGTATAGACTAGTTCATTATTAGCATCCAGTTCCTGGACAATATAAAAGAAATTCAATTCAGCATCTGCAAGAGGTTCACTCTCCACCTCCAGTACATCCATGTATCCACTTAAGCCTGCAGACTCAAGGATTTCCTGGGATGCCTGTTGGTCTCCTTTGCGCCCTTCATGCATCGCTTGGGCAAGAACATCCGGGTCATATTCTATGTCTATTTCTATAGTCGAATAAGAGAGGTGGGCAGTGATTATCCCCTCCTTCCCTGAAAGCTCAAGAAATGTCATTCTTGTTATGGGGCTGGTATCAACAAGGCCTGCTGAGGAAGTAATTGAGATGATGAGGACTAAGGCTAGCAGTAATTTACACCAACTACTTCCTTTTACAACTGCCGCCATAAAGATATAATGCCAGTGAATATATAAATAGTTAACCTATACTGGTCTAAAACCGTTATAATGCAAAAAGAGTGCAGGCATTCCAGTCATAATCAAAAAGCTCCAAAAGTTCAGAAACAACATTCCCTTCCACAATGAGGGAGATTTCGCGGTTTAGGTTGAGGGCGGAATTGGAAAGGTTGTGGGAGCCTACAAACGCTTTTCTCCCATCTACAATTATGAGTTTTGAGTGGGTGAGCTTGTAAGCCTCGGATGCCCAGCACACGTCCACCCCTGCTCCGGAGAGGCGGGCGTATGCAAGCGCGTTTGTGCCCCCTGAAACTCTTCCCTCCAGGATTACCTTTACATCTGCTCCGCGCTTCTGTGCTGAGATTAGTGCATCTACAACATCCGCTGATGTGATTATGTAGACTTCAACATAAAGGGACTCCTGGGCAGAATCAATAAATGAGATTATCTCTTCTTCTGCACCAGGGGAGTGGACAACTGAAACAGAATAAGCCGGAAGAAAGAGAAATGCAAGAATAGAAAAAAGAATTGCACCGGCAAAAATGCCGGCTAGAAAATCTTTATTCATCTATTGCCTTCTTTGAATTGCAAATGCTCCAACTGCAAGAAGGGCAAACATTGGGGCGCAGCAGCAGCCATAACCATAATCATCATAGTAATAATCATCATCGTAGTAATACTCATCGTCATAGGAATTGTAAGCCATTACTGTTCCTGCAAGAACAAGCATCAGGCATAGCGCAAGATAGATTGCTTTCATATTATCACGAAGGGAATATCAACCAAAACCAATATAAAGCTCCCCTATAGTTAGTAGAATATGATTGGGATACTTGGGGGAAGCGGGATTTACTCATTGGGAAAAATGAAGAAAGAGGGCATAAAGACACCGCATGGAGTTGTGGATGCATATGCTGGAAAGATTGGGGAGGAGGAAGTTGTCTTTATTCCAAGGCACGGGGAAGAACATGGAACTCCTCCGCACAAAGTGGATTACAAGGCAAACCTCTGGGTGATGAAAGAGAAAAAGGTGGATGGGATTCTTGCGTTTTATGCTGCAGGGATTATTAGCAGGTATGCCCCTGGGGATTTTGTTTTGCTTGAAGATTTTATCGGGTTTTATTCTCCGGTTACTTATTTTGATAAATTTGAAGGGGAAATTAAGCATGCGGATATGAGTGAGCCGTATAATGCGGCACTTTCCGGGCGCGTGGAGGGCGCTTGCAAAAAAAGGGGGGTAAGGGTGCGGAGAGGGGGGGTTATCGCAACCACCCATGGGCCCAGGTTTGAAACAAAAACGGAAATTAAGGCGCTTGGATTGATGGGTGCAAACCTGGTGAATATGACCAGTGCGTATGAGGTTATTTTGGCCGGGGAGCTGGGGATTCCGATTTGCGGAATTGCAATTGGGACTAATTATGCTGCAGGAAGAAAAAAGGGGGAATTAACGCATAAGGAAGTAATAGAGTGCATGAAAAAGGCAAATGAAAAAATAAAGAAGATTGTTGATGCGTTTGTTAACGGGTAATTTTTATGCTTTCTAATTCTTTCAGGTAATTGGGATGCTTCTTGAAATATTCATGTACGGGCTTGAGCATTTCAACTAATTCCTTTCCTACTGCATTCTTGAGGTCCATTGGGTGGAGTGCACCTCGCAGGTAGGCCTCATGCAATTCCGTAGAAGTGGTGAATTCCACATTTCCCCCAAATTTTTCCGGGCGCTCGACTTTCAGGGGGCGGTCGCGGAGAACCAGGTTCTCAGCATATTCAATTATTGGGTTGCCTTCCACGACTTTTTCCGGGCAATAGGCCTTTTTTATTTTGCGGAGGATTTCGGATTCGGATTCGTGCACAAAAATTGCGGAATCCGGCTTGGATTTGCTCATCTTTGCATCAATTACTTCGTCTTCAGTTGGGTTCATGCGGGTTGTGCCCTGCAAACCCGGAAGAAGGCGCGTATGGAGTGTAACCGGTTTTTTGAAGTTGAGCTTGGGTGCAAGTTCCCGTGCAAGCATATGCACCTTGCGCTGGTCCATTCCTGCATGGGCAATGTCAATTTTGAGATTGAATATATCTGCAGCTTGCATTGCCGGGTAAAGGACTGAAGCGGAGCTTGCGGCATCTGATTCTTTTCTGCCCATTATCGTGATGCAGCGGAGCATGCGCTTTAGGGTTGTGCTGCGCGAAACATCCATTACCAGCTTCCAGTAATCTTCATCGTAGCTTTCGCTTGCAAGCAGATAGTCTACTTTGTCTTCGGGAAGGCCAAGGGCAATAAAGCAGTGCTTAAAATAACCCTGGGCAACTTTGCGGATTTTGTCCAAATCCCCCCCAAGCTTCCCATTTATCCAGGTGTGGTAATCTGCAAGGAAGATGGTGGGCTTTACGCCTGCTTTGAGCAAATCCTTGATTTTGAGTGCACTTGAGAGGCCGGTTCCTATATGGACATATCCGGAAATTTCAAAGCCGATGTAATGCTTTGGGTGGGGGTTTGTTTCAAAGAGGTTTTTGAGGCCCTCTTCGCTTATAAGCTCCTGTGTGGGAACTTTCATTACGAGTTTGGTTTTCTCTTCAATATCCATTGCGATCAACCTAAGCTGTGCATAAGCCAGAGTATTGCTATTATTCCTGATATAATTATAACAGGTGCAGCCACTTTGGAAATTGCAACTATTGCGTTTACTGTGGCTATTAGCTCTATTGTCTGCTTTGCCCCAAGCACGCGGATATCCACAAGGCGCTTCTTGGAATAGAACTTTGCATCCTGCATATCTTCATATGCGTTTTGCACAAGGGCACATACCTGGTCCAGGATTAATTGATTATCTGTGAGGGGATTCACCACCCCCCTTACCGCATTTACCGTGTGGGTGTCTGTTGTATATATCGCAGGGACAACTTTATCCCAGC
The DNA here is from genome assembly GCA_030666035.1 of Microcaldota archaeon. Lineage (GTDB taxonomy): Archaea > Micrarchaeota > Micrarchaeia > Anstonellales > Bilamarchaeaceae > CAIKOA01. The sequence goes on along the minus strand of DAOUYQ010000021.1, from coordinate 2,147 downwards.
CTTTTCTGCGGAAAGCAGATTCAACTGCAGACATGAGCTTCCTGCGGAAAGGGGGTGTGACGCCATTGGCATCTATTAGGATTATTGCATAGTGGGGTTCGGTTCCAAAAACAGCAACCTTTATGCCTGCGGGGCCAATTTTCTGGGAATCTGTTGCTCCAAAAGCAAAGCCTGCTTTGAGCTTCTTTTCCTTGCCTTTTTTGGAAAGGGCTTCTTCGACTGAATCCAGATAGTGGAAGCCCATTTTTGTGCCTGGCTCAACATATTCTATTTCCCCGGTTTCTGCATTATGCTGGTCAACTATTGTTGCGCTGAGAAGGGATTTCTCTGCAGTTGACATGAGCGCCATGCCCATTCCAAGGGATATGTCCTCAGTGGTCTTGGGGGCACGGGTAAGGCCAATAAATCCATGGTTATTGAATTTCAGTACTTCTGCAAGCGCGTTTTCATTAGAGGAGTGAAGGTAAGAGACTTTTGTTTCGGATGGCTTTGCATTTGAAAATATTTCTGAGCATGCATCAGTTATTTTCTTCAGCTCGGTTGCGGAGACCGGGTTAAGGTCATGTGTTGCGGAGCCATGAAAAACAAGGGATTTTAGCTTGTGCTTTTTCTCAAGCTCATTTGCAATAAGGTAAGAGAAATTGCTGCCTCCGAGATTTCCGAATGGGCCAAAATGCACACATGGAACAATAAATGCATAATCGCCATCCTTCCTGCGGAAGAGGAAAACCGAGAGGTATGTTTTTACTGTTTCCCCGACTTTGCGGAATGCTTTTTCTATGTCCTTTTTGTCATAGAACCATTGGGAGAAAAACATTGAAACTGCATCGGTGGATGCTACTCCGAATGTGCGCTTCATTGGCGCATTTATTAATTGGAAAAAGAGGTAAAGCCCTGCAAGGAGCACAAATGAGGACATGTAAAACTTGAGGAGGACATTTAGGGGGTCCCCGGTGCTTATTGGAAGGAACCCATTAAATATTAGGAAAATTGCATTTAGGAATAGCTGGAGGATTGCAAAAATCAGGGAGCGCCATTTATGCACAAAAACGATGCGGGCAATTATGTACCAGATTACAAAAACTATTGCGCTGCCTACAAAGATTACTTCGCTTCCTGCGGGAGTGGCAAATAATTGAAGGGAAACTGCAACCAGGTAGGTAATGGCATAGATTGCTGCCCCTGCAAGCGCAGTTGCGGTTATTCTTCGTGTGGGTACCTTGGACATCAGGGCTTTTGCCAGGATTATTGTGAGGAATCCTGGAATTGTAAGAATGAATAATGCATCGAGGATTGTTTCTAAGGGGGGGAAGCCTGTGATGAATGAGAGGCCAAATCCAAACAGGATTGAGAGGAGGAGGAGGAGAAATAGTAAAGTCGAGGTGGGCGGCAGCTGGATTAAATAATTGGTGAGTGAAATTGCCTTATATATATTACTCATGCGTAATCGGTTCCTTTCGAGTTTTTAAAACCCTTTCGGGAGAATCCTTCTCTTCGATGAGCTTCTTTAATGTGAAGGTGTTTCTGACGTAGTCACTGGCCATTTCATCGAAAGTGGTTCCTTTTTTCTCAGCGATCTTCATGAGCTCGAGGGTTATGTACCTAAGCTCGGAATTCGATGCGTAGGGCTCATCGTCTTCAAACTCCATCATCTTACTCACCTTTTGCAATTTATTATGAGGAATATATTTAAAGAAGGTAGGTGGATAAAAATAACTCTTATGAAATTAATATGCCCAAAATGCGGGGCTTCGGATGATGAGATTGCATTCTCAGGGCCATTTTGCGTAAAGTGCAAACCAGTAAATATAAAGTGCCCAAAGCGGATGGAATTTATGCGGTGCGGAAAATGCAAAAAAGTGCGCATGAAAGGGAATTGGATTAATGCTGATGATGCTAAAATCTCAGAGGCGGTAATTAGCAAATGCAAGGGGGAGTTTGTGCGGGGCACTTATTCCCTGCATACGCAGGAGGCTACTTTCTTTGTGGGGGACAAGGACCGGCTGTTTCCGGTAAAAATACCAATAAATGTGCGGATTGTGCGGAACATTTGCCCCCATTGCTCAAGGCAGAGCGGGGGGTATTTTGAAGCAATTATACAGCTTAGGGGGCCTATTTCCAAAATTAACCGGCATGACCGCCTGTTT
>DAOUYQ010000011.1 GCA_030666035.1 Microcaldota archaeon | reverse complement strand
ATATTTGTGGAACTGCTTTGGGCATGATGCAACAACTTCAGACTGGGGAGACAATAATTACACATTCACAATCAACCTAAGCTTAGCATCAGGCGCCTCAATCTCAGGCGCAAACGTAACTGAACACTCCCAGTCAAAGTGGTCAAACCCCAACCCACCAGGAAACCTCATGACTGAAGGCGGAAATGTAAGCAACGTGAGCTTAAGCACAAACGCATCCACAGAAAAATGGGCAGGAACTTATGGAAACATCAGTGGAAACCTTGTTCTGGCAGAATACAACCAATCCGTTTTCATGTACAGTTGGGACTGGAATGCATCCACTGGGGGTGAAGTATGCGTAAGCCAGAACCAGAACCCTGCCTGGAACATCTGGATTGCTGCAACCGCAGCAGAGTTGGATTCTGCATGGGGCTTTACGCCCACAAATGGAGACAGCGCAGCCAACACATTTACAGATGCAAGCGCATACTTTGAAATAAACGGAAGAAGCGCTTCCACAGCAGGAACCTATACTTACAGCACTGCAGGCCCAAACATCTGGCAGGTAGGCGCAATAAATGTAACCGGGCCCACAGCCGAATCCTCCTTTGCATTCTGCGTAAACATAACCAACAGTACACAGAATTACAGGGGCGGATTGTCTGATTTCCAGATGATGTTTCCAACAACTGAAGCCTCTGGCCCAGGGCCACTCGAAACATACTATTTCTTTGCAGAATTGAGTTGAGGCGCAAGGCTTCTGCTATTCTAAAATATCTGGCAATTGTGCAATTGAATCCATAACATAATCCGGCTCAAGCCCGGTTGTTTTTATTTCTTCCCTGCGCGAAACCCCACTTAACACAAATGCGGATTTCAGCCCTTCCTGCTTTGCCATAAGAATATCTGTTTCCAGCCTGTCCCCCACCATCAGCGTTTCATCTTTCTTTAAGTTGTGCTCCCTAATGATTATGTCCAGCATATACGGCTGTGGCTTTCCAATAATTATGGGCGTTCTCCCGGTACTTTTTTCCAGGGCAGCAGTAATTGCGCCTGCCCCGGGTTTCAGCACCCCGTTTTCCACAGGGTAGCTTGAGTCATCATTTGATGCAAGGAATACTGCACCTCGGATTATTGCCTGGAACGCGGCAACCAGTTTCCCATAAGTAAGCTGCACATCCAGGCTTGCAACTACAATTTCCGCTTTGTTGCTCAGCTCAATTTTTATCCCTGCCCCCTCAAGCTCATCCTGCATCCCGCTGCTGAATACAAAAACACTTTTTGCGGGAAAATTTTCACTAATGTACCTGGCTGTTCCGTAGGAGGAAGGGTACATCTCATTTACATGTGCAGTAATCCCAAAATCCTCAAGGCGCCCTACAAAATATTCCCGTGTATGCTCCCCATTATTGGTGAGGAAAAACATCCCAAAGCCCTTTCCCCTAAGCTCTGCAAGGGCTTCCGGGGCTCCGGGAATCAGGGTTTTTCCGCGGTGAAGTACTCCATCCATGTCAAAAATGATGTTTTTGATTGCCATAAACAGAAATACACCCCCAAATCCTTTTAAGCGGCACCTCCCAATTTAATTTATGCACAAAGTTGCCTGCCTCTTTTCTGGTGGAAAGGACAGTGTTTTTGCAGCATTCTGGGCAATGTATAATGGATGGGAGCCCATACTGGTTACTGTATTCCCCGAGCCATATTCAATGATGTTCCATCATCCCAATGCAGAATGGGCTAAACTGCAGGCAGAGGCAATGGGCGTGGAGCAGGTAACCCTTGAAGCAAAAAAAGAAAAAGAGCTCAAAAAGCTGCAGGAAACTCTTGCAGGTTTGGGCATTAAAGGAATAGTTGCCGGTGCAATTGCAAGCGAATACCAGAAGCAGAGAATAGACAAAATGGGCTATGAACTGAATGTTCCAACTTATTCTCCGCTTTGGCACAAGGAAGAAGTTTTATACGAAGAGATGATAAAATATTTTGAAATTTATATTACTGCGGTTTCTGCGCAAGGGCTGGGCCCGGAGCTCCTTGGGGAGAATTTCAATGAGCTGGGAGAACGGAAAAATATCCATCCCCTGCTCGAAGGCGGGGAAGGGGAAACCTTTGTAGCCGATGCACCGTTTTTCAAAAAGAGAATTGAAATTTTAGGCTGGGAAAAGGAATGGGATGGGGTGCGCGGGGTTGCGCACATAAAAGATGCAAGGCTTGTTGGGAAATCCTAATTCTGTTCGCTCAAAAGAACAAAACTACGCCCTTTTGTTCGTTCAAAAGAACAAACGCCTATATCCTTAGCCTATCCAGCGGAACTGCTAGCCGTATACAATTGGACCCTTTTAAATCCTAATCCTGTTCGCTCAAAAGAACAAAATCATACCTTTTTGTTCGTTCAAACGAACAATTTAAAATATTTGCCCTCTAAAATCAAATTATGGGTACAGAAATGCTTTCATTTGTAAAAAAGAGCAAAGTAGACTATGAGCAGACCGCCCAGGCGTATAGAAAATACAAGAAACGCTTTATTTTTAAAGACTTGGGGAAGGGGCGCCTCAGAATCATGTATGGATTGCGCGGAACCGGCAAAACAACGCTGATGTTTCAGGAGTATCTGGAAACTTCTGAAAAAAAGAGATTTTATTTTCATGCCAATGAGATTAAGCTGCTCAACCTAAAACTTTTGGAAGTACTCGAAGCAGCAATTTATCTCTTTGGAAGGGACCTTCATATCTTCATTGATGAAGTGAGCAGGCTTGAGGGCTGGGAGGAGCATATTAAAGTTGCATATGACAAGTATCCAAAACTGAAGATTCTCCTAACTGGCTCATCTTCCTTAAATCTTCTCAATTCAAAGAAACTGCTCGCAAGAAGAGCCGGATATATTCATGTACCCCCCCTTAGTTTTCGCGAGTATGTTTATCTTAAATACGGGATTTACCTAGACCCATTTAAGCTAAGGGAAGGCGATGTGCTCCGCTCATCTATCCAGTATAGCATATATCTGGGGGAAAAGCTCAAAGGAAAGAAACCGCTGCCCATTTTCCAGGAATATCTATTGACTAACCTGCCCTATTTGTTTGAACATGATAATGACACCTTGGGGGACCTGGTTGAGAAAGCAATTTTCCTGGATATTGCAGAAGAGGCCAATTTTGAAGCAAGCACCATTGGAAAGATGGAGCGCTTGATTCTCCTGCTTTCAGCCTCCAATAAAATTACCTACGAAGGGATTTCCAAAGATTTGGGGATATCCAAAAGCACGGTTTCCCAGATGCTTACTTATCTGGAAAAATCAGGAATCATAAAGAAAGTTTATCCTTACAAACAAGGAAAATCTATCGTGAGAAAGGAATGGAAATATTATTTTATGGTTCCTGCAATCCGGGACTATTATGCACAAAAACTGGTAATTCCTGATTCTGAAATCCATGGAAACATGCTGGAAGATATTGTTGCATCAAACCTGGACGGCATTTTCTTTTCAGATATTGATTTTGTATACAAAGGCCTTCTTGTGGAAGTGGGTTCGAAAAGCAAGGGATTCTCGCAGATGAAAAAAACAAAAAGTATTATGCACCTCAAAAAAATAATTGCTTATGAAGGCTTAGATATCCAGGAAGAGCAAGGAATAATCAAGATCCCTCTTTATCTTTTTCTTTCAATTATTTAATTGTTCGTTCAAAAGAACAAACATGCCTTTCCCAAGCCACACAATGCAGCATGGATTCAGCTTAAAAAGAATGCCCTGGATTGTTTTCCATGAACTGGCTGTTATACAGGGGAGAAGAATTCAATGCAAATTTCTTTTATCAATCCGGGGTGGATATTGACCATTCCTTTTTATTGGCAGGAAAAGAGGGAAGGGTGCTCCTTGTTCCAGAAATGAATAATGAATATGCAGAATTGCTTTTTTCCGGGGAAGTAATCCCTTATGGGAAAAACCCGATAAGGAAAATAACACAAACCCTAAAGCGGACAATTGCACTTGGGCTGGATTTGCGCTCGCTTCCTGCATCAGTTTACCTTAAGCTTGCAGGGGAATTCAAAAAAACAAAGGATATCTCCCTGGAACTCCTGCACTCGCGCAGCATAAAGGGAAAAAAAGAGCTCAGGCTAATGAAAAAAGCAGCAATGCTTTCCAAGAAAATAATTGGGTGCGCAGGGGAATGCCCAGAACCAACAGAAGAAAAAACCGCAGGAGAACTAATCCTTTCTACATATTCCGCAGGTGCAGAGCCTGCATTTAAGCCGATTGTTGCATCCGGCGCACACTCATCAAACCCGCACATTAATCCCACAAAAAAGAAAATTGAAAGTCCCCTCCTTATTGATTATGGAACAAGGCTAAACCATTATAATTCAGACATAAGCCGGTGCACATTCCTCTCCAGGGAACAGGAGAAAATTTACCGCACTCTAAAGCGCATCTCCTCCAGAATCACTGATGAGCTCCCCAACCTGAAAACCGGGGGGGAACTTGCAAAATTCGCAAAAATCCTCTACAAAAAGGAAGGCATTCCGCACCCTCCGCACAGCATTGGGCATGGAATCGGGCTGGATGTGCATGAGAAGCCGTCCCTTTCCTTTAATTCAAAGGATGCGCTTGCAGGAGCGGTTTTTGCGCTTGAGCCTGCGATTTATTTCTCCGGGGAGTACGGGTTGCGTTATGAGAATGTTATCTATTTTGATGGGAAAAAGGCAAGAGTCCTCTGAAATTTTTTAAAAAGGATTTTAATCCTTCTCCCCTATTTACGCATTCATGAAGCGCGCAATTGCATTTTTCCTTGCATTCATCTTGATTGCAGGGTGCCTTGGGCAGGAGCAGAAAGAACAGTATTCAATTGATTCCCTTGCAATAGAATCACAGGCACATGTTTTCTCAAAACAATACAAAATTTTTGTGAAGCTTGGAGATGGCGCATTCAATTCCTCCAATGCACTTTCCCTTTACCAGAATGAGCTAAAAATAGCAGAATATCCGCTTAATTCCACGGAAGTGCCAGCGGGAAACCAGGCACTGTTTACTTGGCCGGCAACATCTGTTGGCAATTACGAAATAAAAGCAGTAATTGAGGATGCCAATGGGACCGAAGTTTCCAATTCAAAAACACTGCAGGTTTTGGTTCTGCCCCTTGGGTTTTATGAGCTTGGGAATTGGGAAGCAAACCGCCCGGTGGAAACAGAAGTGTGGTGCGCACAGCAGTTTGCTTTTGGGCATGAGGTTCCGGTAGCGGAAATCGGGCTTCATCTGCGCTCAATGGTTTCAACCAGAGAGGGCAAGACAGTGAGCGTGGAAATAGTTAATGATACGGGGGGCCTGCCGGGGGGAAGCGAAATTGCAAGCGCATCCATTGCATCAACGAGCGTGCCTTCGGCTGCAGAGTGGATTCTATTTGATTTTGGAGGGGCAGAAATTCCTGCAGGAACCTACTGGCTTGTTTTGAAGCGGGATGATACTGTGGGAAATATTGCATGGACTTATTCAGAAGGGGAAACTGGAAATGCATTTTGCAGGGATATGGCAGATTCAGGGGAATGGGAGCAGATAGATGGAAGCTTTGCATTCCAAATCAAATAGAAGAGAGGAAGTTTTCCAGTATCTTTTCTCCGTGCTCAGTATGCCAGACTTCAGGGTGGAACTGGCACCCAAAAATTTTCCTCTCTTTATGCCTCATTGCTTCTGTTTTGCAGGTATCCGAGTGCGCAAGCGAAACAAAACCTTCTGGAAGCTCCTTTACTTCATCAAAGTGAGATACCCAGGCAGTGAATTCCTTTGGAATGCCCCTGAAAAGAAGGTCCTCATCATCCACGAAAATTTTTCCGAGGCCGTATTCTGCAGAGCTCCCCTTGCCCACTTTCCCGCCAAGAGTATGCACAATAAGCTGATGCCCCCAGCACAGCCCCAGCAAAGGGGTATTGCTCCAGGAGCTATCCCCCTTCCATATCCAGTTCACTATTTGCTCACTTACGTAGTTTTCTCCTCCAGTAACAGAAGATGGGCCGCCGCTGAGAATGATTGCCTGCGGCTCTTTTTTTGCCACTTCCAGCAGGCTTGTGCTTTTGTTTGGAATTATTTCTGCCTTTTTCCCCAGATCGCGCATGTTTCGTTTTATCAGGTGCGTGTACTGGGAGCCGTTATCTATTATGATAATCATAGTTTTACAATATTCAAAAACATATTAATACTCTTTTGCAGTTATTTGCAATTATGGAAATAATCTCCTATTCAAGCGGAATCCTTAAACTGCTGGACTAAGCGCATGCTTCCTGCACCATGTGGGGGGAAGTGTCCCCCCTCCTAGTGGAACCAACCCCCCTCTAAATTTTGGTATTATTCCTCATTGCAGATGAGGAAAACTACTGTTAATGCACTCGCAGGGCTCGCGTATTAACAGCCTCATATTTATTCGGAAGTATGAATGGAAATGTTTGAAGGCTAGAGGTAGCTACTAAACCATTAATAATTTTGTGTAATAATTTTGATTATGGAAATAATCTCCTATTCAAGCGGAATCCTCAAAATGCTGGACCAGCGCAAGCTTCCGTTTTCAGCTGAATATGCCCTTTGCAAAAATTACAAGGAAACAATTGCGGCGATAAGGAACATGGTTGTGAGGGGTGCCCCAGCCATTTCAATAGCCGGGGCATATGCAGTTGCGCAGGCAGCAGAAGGAGGCTATGATATTGGAAATGCAGCAGAAGAAATAATGTCTGCAAGGCCAACTGCAGTTGACCTTTCCAATGGGGTGCACTTTATGCTTTTAGGAATTTCCGAAGAACAGGAGCCCGAAGCACTTGCAAGGGAATGGGAAAACTCAATTTATGAAAAATGCAAAAAACTCTGCAAGCACGGAGCAGAACTCATAAAACCCGGAAGCAGGGTGCTTACCCACTGCAATAGCGGCCCCTTGGCAGTTGGGAAATACGGAACCGCATTAGGTGCAATAATCCAGGCGCACAAAGAAGGGAAAAACCCGTTTGTGTGGGTGGATGAGACACGGCCCAGGTTCCAGGGCGCACTAAGTAGCTGGGAACTTCTGCAGGAGGGAATTCCGCATAAAGTAATTACGGATTCTGCTGCTGCTTCCCTCATGGAAAAAACTGAGGTGGATCTAGTTATGGTGGGTGCAGACCGGATTTGCAAAAATGGGGATTTTGCAAATAAAATAGGGACATATTCTTTGGCAGTGCTTGCAAAGCACCATGGAATTCCTTTCTATGTGCTTGCGCCATCCTCCACGCAGGACCCTTCCCTTAAAAGTGGGGAAGATATTCCAATTGAGCAGAGGGATGAGCGGGAAGTGCTAGAGCCAATGGGAACAAGGGCATACAATGAGAAAACCCATGCAGTTAATTATGCGTTTGATGTTACTCCTGCAGGGCTTGTTGCTGCATATATAAATGAAGATGGAGTTTTTGAGGGATTTCCCTAGTTAAGCTTTTATCTTTTGCATTCTTTATATGCTTGTGAGTGAAGGATACACGGGAGTAAAGTTTGAATGCGAACTTACCGGTTCAATCAGCGAAGCACTTAAGCCCAAAATTGAAGAATATCTTTCCCTGGACAAAAAACTCCGTGGATACCTGTCCCCAAAAAATAATGAGGGCAACATGAGCATGCGTGCAGGGGGAGGATTCCTAATTAAGGCTGCAGGGGCAAAAATGACCGGGCTCAGCAAGGAAGACGTTTCCTTTGTATATGGAGTGCATGAGGAAGACTATTCATTAAAAGCAAAAGGGAAAATGCCCTCTTCCGAATCCTTCATGCACCATTATATATACAAATATTATCCAGATATTAACGTAGTTTTGCATTTCCATGATAACTATTTGATGAAAAAGGCAAAACACCTGCCTACAATCGGCCCATTCCCCTATGGAAGCCATGACCTGGCCAGGGAAGCAGCAAAGGCAAAAGCATCAGTTTTAAGGATAATTGAGCACGGCTTTGTAGTGAAAGCAAGAAGCGGCCATGAGCTTCTCAGCACACTTACTGTACTCCGGAGCATGTAGGCCATAAAGCCCGGCAAGATGAGGGTTGAGAAGCAGAACACAGCGCTTTTTAATTCCAGTCTTGCCTAGCGTAAAACCGTGCAGGCCATAAAGCCCGAGCGAAGGAGGGTTTTATGAGCAGAACACCTGCCTGCTTTAGAGCAGAACACACAGAGACCCAAGCAGGAAAACCGTGTTTTTTAGTTCTGAGAAACCTTACGGTTTCTTTTCGTGAAGCAAGCTTCACGATCCGCTTTTTGCTCCGAAGCAAAACCCGTGTAAAAACCGATGCAATAAAGTTACCAAATCACTTCCAGCCAGTATAGGTAGTATCCTCGTTTTGTGTGGGTTGCAGATTTTGGGTTACCAGTGCAAACATTTTCCGGGTATTTGGGTGCAATAAATTTACTAAAAATATTCCGGCGAGTATAGGTAAGAATCCTTTAATTTTTTGCCAATTATTGGTTTAATATGGATTAGGGCAAAAATCCTCCTATTTATGGAAAGCTTTATAAATTTAATCTATTTAAAGTAGATGGCATTGCTAGCCTTATCTCTATGTGATATCTGGAGCTTTCCATTATAGGGTGCCCCATCTTTCACCTGATTAGGCTGCTTTCGGGTGGGTTCTTGACGAAAAAAATCACGATAGACGTATTGAAACACCAACTTGTCCCCAAGATGAAAATAATGCGGGAAAAGGAAAAGGAAAAACTTCTTAAAAAGTATGGAATTGTCGAAAAAGACCTTCCACTAATGCTTGCAGATGACCCTGTTTCAAAAGCCCTCGGGGCGGAGATAGGGGATGTTGTTGAAATTGAACGGATAGACGCGACCGGCCCATATAAGCACTATCGGCTGGTTGTGGAGTAGAGGTGCAGAAATTATGAGGACAATACTTCTTGATTCATATTTCAGGACAAACAGCCTTGTGAAGCAGCAGCTTGATTCCTACAATCGGTTTGTTGATGTAGGAATGCAGACCGTTGTTAACAGGGTGAAGAAGATTGAAACCAATGTTGAAGGTTTCGAATTACAAATCGGAAAAATCCGCGTAGAGCCTCCAAGATTTTATGAAGTAAAAGGAGGGTACAAGCAGATTACTCCATCTGAAGCGAGATTGAGGAATATTACTTATGCTGCCCCTCTCTTCCTTGACGTTGTTCCGCTCTTTAACGGGATTGAGCGCCCCACATATTCTGATGTATTCATTGGCGAAATCCCTGTGATGGTGAAATCCAAGCTCTGTTATCTTTCCCATATGACAGATGATGAGCTGGTTGAAGCTGGGGAGGACCCTGAGGACCCCGGAGGATATTTTATCATAAATGGAAGCGAGAGGGTTCTTGTTGGAATCGAAGATCTGGTCCCGAATAAAATCATGACCACAGCTGAAACCACCGGAACCGTTGCCAAAGTATTCTCAACAAGGTATGGGTTCCGTGCAAGGTGTGTGGTTACCAGGACCAAAGATGGAGTGCTCAAGCTCGAATTTCCTGCAACCCCGCCAGACATTTCATTTATCCAGATTCTCCGTATCCTTGGGCTTGAAAAGGACGAGGATATCCTTAAGGCATTCTCAGATGACCTCATAATCCAAAACGATATTCTCCTTAACCTGGAAAATGAAGCGTGCAAAACCAGGGAAGAAGCGCTCCAGACATTGAGCAAAAGGATTTCCCCCGGGCAGCCCGAAGAGTTTAGGCTTTCCAGGCTGGATAACCTCATGGAAACTTATCTGCTCCCCCACCTGGGCGTAGACAAAGACGCCCGCTCCAAAAAATCTTATTATCTCATCAGGATGGCACAGAGGGCAATCCGGGTTGCGAACAAAAAGCTCAAACCAGATGACAAAGACCACTATGCAAACAAGCGTGTGAAGCTTGCAGGAAACCTGATGGATGAGCTATTTAGGTATGCATTCCAGTTCCTTACAAAGGATATTGTGTACCAGGCAAGCAGGGCAGATGCGAGGGGAAGAAAGCTCCAGGTCCATACACTTGTGCGCCAGGATACCCTTGTGGACCGGATTCGTTATGCAATGGCAACCGGAAACTGGATTGCAGGGCAGACAGGTGTTTCCCAGCTTCTGGACCGGACCAGCAACCTTGCAACAATGTCTCACCTGAGGCGGGTCATTTCACCACTGAGCAAAAAACACCCGCATTTCAAGGCAAGGGACCTGCATGGAACCCACTGGGGAAAGCTTTGCCCCAGTGAAACTCCTGAAGGGCCGAGCTGCTCACTTGTAAAGAACCTCGCAATCCTTGCGCAGGTCACGAAAGGGACACCTGAAGATGAAGTCAAGGACCTGCTTAATAAATTCGGAATTGAGCGCGAATGGAAGTGATTTTTATGGCAACAAAAGAGAAAGCATCCCGGAAAAAAGCAAAAGCAGCTGCAAAGAAAAAAGAAGCCGTAATTGTAACCAAAGCCGTAAAGAAACCTGCAAAGAAAACAGCAAAAGCAGAAGAAAAGCAGAATACGGCAGTTTATGTAAATGGAAACCTTATCGGATTCCATCCTGATGGCGTGGCCCTTGCGCAGCGCCTCAGGGAAAAGCGCCGCACAAACGAGCTTAATTATGAAACCAATGTGTTCTACAATGACCGCACAAAAGAAGTCTTTATCAACACCGATGGGGGAAGGGTGCGCAAGCCTTATGTGGTTGTGGAAGATGGCAAGTCCCGCCTCACCCCCGAGATTCTTGAGAAGCTGAAGTCTGGGGCACTTTCCTGGGAACACCTTGTGAAAATGGGGGTAATGGAATACCTGGATGCTGAAGAAGAAGAGAATTCACTAATTGCCCTGGAAGAAGATGAGATATCGCCTGTACATACACATTTCGAAGTTCTTCCATCAACCATTTTTGGGGTAACCTCATCTGTGCTCCCTTACCCTGAGCACAACTCTGCCCCTAGGATTACAATGGCATGTTCCATGGCCAAGCAGTCGCTGGGCCTTTATGCAGTGAACTTCAACCACCGTTTTGATACCCGTGCATATGTAATGTATTATCCGCAGCAGCCAATTGTGTCTACTGACTTATATAAAACCCTGAAGATGAGCAGGAAAGCGGCAGGCCAGAATTTCATTGTTGCAATTACTGCGTATGGCGGTTACAATATGGGAGACGGAACAGTTGTTAGCCGCAGCGCAATCGACCGTGGCCTTGGGCGCGCAATGATGCTCAAGACTTATAATTCTGAGGAGCGCCTTTACCCTGGAGGCCAGAAGGACAAGATTGAAGTTCCCACTTCGGATGTTGTTGGGTACAGGGGGGAAGAGGCATATCGGCACCTGGATGAAGATGGAATCATTTATCCCGAGAGCCAATTGACAGGAAAAGAAGTGCTTGTGGGAAAAACTTCCCCGCCAAGATTCCTCGAGGAAATTTCTGTTTTTGGTGTTGTTGAGGAAAAGAAGAGGGAAAGTTCCCTTGCACTAAAATCCGGGGAAAAAGGGTGCGTTGATGCAATTATGGTTACAGAAGCGC
>DAOUYQ010000116.1 GCA_030666035.1 Microcaldota archaeon | reverse complement strand
TGCCGAACCGGTTCCTGCAACAATTGCCCCCAGTATTATTCCTGTAATCCAGCTGTTCCCGAGCGCAACCCAGGCACATGCAACAATCCCTATTGCAAGAATGAGGCCCAGGAGGCCCAGTATAATTCCCCTCCCGCTCTCATGCACAAGGCGGTAAATGTTCAGCTGTATTCCCCCATCAAAAAGAAGGATGATTAAGGCAAGCGGGGCAAAAATATATTCTAGGCCCACCATCAACTCTACGTCCACCATGCGGGTAATTGGCCCCAGCATATAACCAGTGGCAAGCAAAAGGAGCACAGAGGGGATCCGGTATCTCCTGAATATCAGTTCCCCTATAAATCCGATGAGGATGATGCCTGCAATGATTGCAAAAGCTATTAATGTTTCAATTGCCATCCATCCACACCTTATCGGGTACGCGGCAACAGCATTTGGCTCCCGGGCCAGCAGGCCCGGTCATCCAAGGCCACATACGCTTTCGAAGCCAAGCTTTTAGGCGGAGCGGGCATACCCTTGATATCATCATACACCATACATCATTTTAAAACCGGCTTCCACCCTGAACCCCATAAGGTGCGCCACCCCCTACCAGGGAACCTTTTTAAGGCCCGCCCTATTCGCAAGCACATTTGTCCCTATGTGCAGGAGATACGAAACCACAATTATGAAAATCAAGTTTGGGAGCGTATAAATCCCATAAGCAAATGGATAGGCAAACACAAGCCCCCCAACCACAAAGTCCGTTTGGTCCAGTATGCTGCACTGCTTCCCTGCACCAATACCAAACCTTCTTTTTATGAAGCTTCCCACAGCATCCCCCACAAGGGCCCCAATTGAGAGCATAACTCCTGCAAAAAACAATATTTGCGGATTTCCAAAAAGGAGAGTGGGCCAAAGCACGCTGAGGGCTCCCGCAGCGAGAATTCCCGCAGCAATCCCCCCCAGGAAGCCCTTTATGCTCTTGGTTTTTCCAAGGAGCGCCCTCTTGTCTTTAAGGGTTATTCCCATATCCAGCCGGGCCCCCCCGCCCAGAAGCACCGGAGCGGCATTTGCAACGTAGCAGGGAAGCATGAATATAATCACTTCCAGAAATTCCATGTGTCTCCATCCGCATTCCCAACGAATATTTTTAAACTAATCTTCCCCTTTTCTGCAATAGATAATTGCTTAAACATAATCTACCACATCCATATCCGAAACATATAGAATTTCCTAATCCCGATGGGTTTTGGAAAACCCGCGCAAACCGATAGATATTTATTTTTCCCTATTTATTTCCCATAAGTGGGTTCTATGGCTGAAAGAAAATATTCGCGCAACCAGAGTATAGGGAAAAAAAATGATAAAAAACTCCCATACCTTGTGCTTGGGTTTTTTACAGTCGGGTTTCTTTCACTCCTCTTTCTCGCATTTTTTTCCCTTGTTGCTTCGGGCCCGCTCATGGGCGAGTGCGTAGCGGTAGTTGAAATAAATGGGGAAATCACTACCCAAACAATTTCCCCAAGCATATTTTCAGAGGGAGTATATGGCTCATATGAAATCTCAAGAAAAATCTATGAGTTGGACGATGATGATAATATTGCCGCAGTCCTCTTTGTAATAAACTCGCCCGGAGGCTCAGTTGTAGGTTCTGATGAAATTTACCGGGCAGTGGATTCCCTGGACAAGCCCACCGTCTCCTACTTCCGGGAAGTTGCAGCCTCCGGAGGCTATTACATTGCCACACCCACAGATTACATAATCTCTGAGCCCAATGCGCTTACAGGCTCAATTGGCACAGTAATCTACCTCGCAGAGTTCAGCGAGCTTGCAGACAGTATTGGCATAAAGGACAATATAATAAAATCCGGGGAGATGAAGGACATTGGAAACCCCATGCGCAACATGAGCGAAGCAGAACATGCACTTCTCCAGGAAGTAATACTGGAAGCATTTGATGATTTCAAGTCCAAAATTGTGGATAATAGGGGGGACAAGCTCAACTACCCCCTCTACAACCAGGCATTGGATGGAAGGGTGCTCTCCGGAAAGATGGCCTATGAAGCCGGGCTTGTTGATGGGCTCGGTTCCAGGGATGATGCCCTCATGAAAGCTGCAGACTTTGCAGGGCTGGAATACGAAACAGTTTCAGATATAAATATATGCACAGTCCGCACTGCCCCGGAGCCTGCAGGCCTTTTTGACATGCATTCCCTGCTTGATGGCCTCTTTGCGCAGGACTCTGTTCCCACCCTCCAGTATAGGTGAGCGCTTTGGGTGCAAAGGAATGGGCAATACTTACTATTTTCATTCTTGTGGGGCTACTGATTCTTGCAACTTTCATCACGGTTTATTCCCTGCCGGATTCTTCTTCCCACTTTGCGCCAACTGTTGTTGATTTTGGCCCTGCGGAGGGAGAATGCACTTCAGGTACAACAAGCCCCTGTTTTGATGCAGATGGCTGCCCTGGTACGAAAACCTGCACGCACAGTTCCTGGTCCCCATGCATGGCACCTCATGAGTGCACTCCGGGAGAAACCCAATTTTGTTCATTAGGGACATGCGATAGTGGAGTGCAAAAATGCAATTCATGCGGCCAGTGGGGCGCATGCACCCCTCGCTAACACTCCGTTGCGTTTATAAGCTTTTATTCCTGAATTATATCGATGGGAACTAGCAAGGCATTTGTATTTTCGCTTGATGCATTCGTAGCATTTGTTCTGACTGTTGCTGCACTCTATTCCCTGATGTTTTTTGCAACTGTTCCCGCAGCATACTATTCCTCTTTAATGCAGGCGAATTATCTTGCAAAGGATACGCTTCTCACCCTCGCTACAACTACACTTAGTGAGGATGATTCAGCAACAAGCTGCATGGAGGGGCAAACTTATCTTGCCTGCGTAATCTCTGATTCAGAGCTGGGCATAAGCGATAACGATGCTGACGATGATGCAGCGCGCATCTATATTGGTTCAGAAGGGCCCGAAGGCATCTACGATGAAAGCGCCCTGGTTCCAGCCCAGTTTGGCTACAAAATTGAAATAATCGAATTTGACGAAATAGATGGCGAAATTAATTTTTCCGAGGCAGACTGGGAATTAGTATATGATACAGCAAACGACTCTAACTCCGCAAACAAAAAAGAATACAATAAGCTCAAGGCGGCAGCCCATGCGCTTTCTTTTGGGTATGAAGATGAGCCTGCAGGCGGGGAGGAGGCTCCACTCCACTATATGACTTGTGGAGGAGAATACACAATCTGCTCCTGGCCCCCCCCATTTGTCTATTATGAAAACTATGATCACCCTTCCAATCTTGCAATAGCAGGGGATGCATATGCATATGTAGTGAGGTTTACGGTTTACACATGAGGTTTTTAGAATATGAACAGAAAAGGATTTTTCTTCATAATTGTGGCGTTCGTCCTCCTTGCATATATCCTTACCTCCACCTATTACTGGGTGCGTGCAATAGAGATGGAAGAATCACGCTACTCGGATTCATTTAGGACTTCCGCAATGGAGATGCTCGTTGCACAGGTTACACAGGAAAGCATTACTGAATTTACAAACATTTCTGCAAGGTATGCATTCTATAGGCTCAATCACCATTCTATTGAGAATCCCGTACTGCTTCCGGACACCATAGACATGACTGCGCCCCTGGATGGCTCCGAAAATGAAAATATAAAGCTTGCAATGCATGAGCTTATCCTTTATGGGACT
>DAOUYQ010000136.1 GCA_030666035.1 Microcaldota archaeon | reverse complement strand
GATGCTATCCCCAGCCTCTTTGAAATCAATAGTTACTGCCTCATCAATATCCTGTATTTTTCCCACTACGCTAACCAGGAGCGTTGGGTTGATAGAATATTTTTTCCCTTCAATATAATAGTCATTTTTCATGCTGTCTTTTCCAGAAATAAGTGGAATGCCATATGCCACCGCAGCGTCGTGGAGCCCCTTTACAGCGCGCACCAGCTGTGCGAGCTTATACTCGCCATCCGGTGTTTTTTCAGATTTAATCGGGTCTGGCCATGAGAAATTGTCCAGGCACGCCATGTAGCCAAACATTGCGCCGCTAGCCAATGCATTCCTGACTCCCTCATCAAGTGCAAGCTGTGCCATATGGTAGGAATCTTCAACTTGCCTTGGGCATATTCCATGGCCGATTACCAGCCCCTCACTCCATTCGAGCAGTGGCCGGATAACTGCAGCATCCGAGGCTTCATTATTGCACATAACCGGCTTTATCACACTGCCCCCCTGGACCTCATGGTCATACTGCCGTATTACCCATTCCTTGGAAGCAATATTCGGGGCAGCAAGGAGTTTCTGGAGGACCTCATTTGGGTCCATATCTGTAATCTGTGGCTCTGGATGAAGCTTCTTTTCCCAATTGGCCTTCAACTTCATTTCCCCCATTCCTTCATGCAGGAATTTCATTTTGAGGTACCCCACCGTTTCTTCATTATACAAAATGTGGAAATACCCGCTATCCGTAAATGTTCCTACAACCGTAACTTCAACATCGTGTTTTTTTGCAAGTGCAACCAGTTCCTCCCAGTTTTCCCGGGGCAGCGCAAGCGTCATCCTTTCCTGTGATTCAGAAAGGAGGATTTCCCAGGGATCCAAGCCAGGGTATTTGAGCGGGCATTCATCCAGGTATATTTCACATCCGCCAGATAGCACTGCGAGCTCCCCTATGCTGGAGGAGAGCCCCCCTGCTCCATTATCCGTTATCGCTTCAAAAAGTTCTGCATCCCGCGCTTCAAGAATAAAATCAATCATTTTCTTTTCTGTTATCGGGTCCCCAATCTGGACAACACTTGAAGTTATGCCGGTTGTTAGTTCCTGCGATGAAAATGTTGCGCCATGAATCCCATCTTTTCCTATCTGCCCACCGACCATTACTGCAAGATACCCTGGCTCTATTTTCTTTTCAGAGCTTGGCCGCTCCCCAATTTTATTTGGCATCACCCCGACAGTTCCCGCATAAACCAGGGGCCTGGCAGTATAGCATTTTTCAAAAGTAATCGAGCCATTTACAGTTGGAATCCCCACAGGGTTTCCCCCGTTTTCTATTCCACTAATCACCCCGGTTGCAATTCTTTTTGGGTGCATAACGCCCGCAGGCACATCCTTTTCATCCAGGTAACCAAAACAAAGCATATCCATATTTGCAATGGGTTTTGCCCCAAGGCCGGTTCCCAGCACATCCCTGTTGACGCCCAGTATTCCTGTAATTGCACCTCCATATGGGTCAAGCGCAGAAGGCGCATTGTGTGTTTCCACCTTTACTGCAATATCATAATCCAGATTGAATTTGATTATCCCCCCATTGTCCTTGAAAACAGAAACAACATATGGCTTCATCGCTTTTTCGGTTGCGCCCTGGATAAACGTTTTGAAAATAGACTTTATTTGTTCAACAAGCTCCCCATTTTCATAGTAATCGATATCTGCATTGAATATCTTGTGTTTGCAGTGTTCGCTCCAGGACTGGGCAAGCGCTTCCAATTCAACATCAGTTGCCCGCCCACCAAGGCCAAGTTTCTTCCTTCCTTCAAGCACCCCCTCATCCTTATAGTAATCCCTGATGCCTTTCATCTCATCAAGGTTGAGGGCCAGCGTCCGCTCATTGCTCAATTTTTTCAAGTCTTCATTGGGCAGGTTTAAGTCTATCTTTTTAACTTCTGGCTCATGCTCCAGCACTACTTTTGCGGAAAAAGGCTCAAATGTTTTATCATCTGGTTTGTAAATCCTCCAGCGCTCTATCACCTTATTTGCAAGAAGCCGGTCTGCCAACTGGTCCAGGATTTCCTCATCTTCAAATTCCGCATCAATATAGTATACCCTAAAATGGTGGACTTCGTATGGTTCCCCAAGGACATCTGTAATTGCCCCCTCTGCAGTTTTTCCAATATTATCAGTCATTCCCGGGAGCAGCCCCACTTCAATCCTCCAGGCATTTAGGTATGCGGGCCGGCCAAAGGTATATTCTTCTGAAATCCTGTCTGCAAACAAATCTTTTCCCAATTTTTCCATTTCTTCATCAGTGAGGTCGCCTTCTATGCTATAGCCTTTTGTTATCATTAAATCTGCAACATCTACCCTGAATAGTTCACTTATTTCTTTTTTGAGCGGATAGGATGCCGGGTCCCGCAAGCTCCCCTTCGGCTTTACTTCAATTCTTCGCATGATTGCCCACCAGCAATGGTGAATACTATGCGACTAAATTTATAATGTTGCATGCTCGCGTTTGCAGGTTTTGTGTAACCATGGTTACAAACCTCACTTTCCCCCAGAAGCCATAATCTTCCCAATTTCTGTTAACAAAGGAAGATATATTTTTTTACATAGATGCATTGCCTTTTCTGCAACTGCTTTACTTGTTTTTTTATCTCCATATTCTACAGGAGTTTTCAGTTGTAAAAGTTCATATAAACAATTACAAATTCGAGTTTTCTCCTGTTCATCAGAGAGGTTAACTTCTTTAAGAAGAGAGATTACTTCCACATGGTTTTGCCCTGCAGACCTCTTCCCAAGTTTCAAAACACACATTGCATCTACAACACAAATCGTGCAATGTACTGCATTACTAGCACACACCTCATATCTTCCATTTTCAAATGCTTCATGCATAGAGTCATAATATTGCAATGCCCGATCCTCAAAAACAGAATATTTTTCTCTTGAAGTTATTTTAGTTCTTGTCATTAACACACCCGTATTCCCCTTTCCACGGCATTTCCCAACCAAGAAGGAATCCGCCTATAAACATCGTTTTTGGAGTATATATGAAACGAAACAATATTTCCTGTTTTTTCTAGGATGCCCATCCCAATGTCTTCACCCAATGTCTTTCGTAATTCTTCATTATGCCAATTTTTCTCCAGAACAATCAAAACGTCTATGTCACTATCTGGACCTGCCGTCCCATCAACCACTGAGCCAAAAAGGTATGCCCCAACAATAACTGGCCGAGTTTTTCCTTCTTTAGTTTGTTTATTAAACTCAACAATCTTTTTTTTAATGGCGCCTGAAATTTCATTTTTGATGACCTCTAACGGGGAACGGTTCATTTTCTCAAACCATATT
>DAOUYQ010000032.1 GCA_030666035.1 Microcaldota archaeon | reverse complement strand
TATGCAGTATTATTCATGAGGGTGTTGTTTCTTGACTCTCTGAGATAAATTCCATCTTCCAGATTGTTGTATACCCTATTATTCGTGGCGTTATTGTTCGAACTTGAATAGATATAGAGCCCATCATCTGTGTTGTTATATATCATATTATTGATGAGATTGTTGTAGTCTGAATAGCTAAGGTACATTCCACGGGAGTTGTTGTACAGATTGTTGCTTGTGAGGGTATTGTTGGAGCTTGAAAAGAGGTAGATTCCATATTGGGAGTTCTCATATGCAGTGTTTCCAGAAAGGTCATTGTTGTTTGCAGTTGTAGTGAATATGAATCCATACTGGGTATTGTTGTATGCAGTATTGTTTGTAATGTGGTTTCCTGTGCTTGATTCTACGCGTATTCCATATCTGCAGGTTGTTGCGCTGTTATTCAGGAGAGTATTGTTTGTGGAACCTCCATAGATTACCAGCCCATCATAAAGGTGGTCGTGCACAGTATTGTTCTCCAGAATGTTGTGGTTTGTAGCCCAGACAAGGTATCCATTGTGCGCATTTCCATATGCATCGTTGTTGCTGAATGTATTATAGTTGGTTGTTGCACCAGTTACCATGAATCCATAGGGATAACTTCCTTTTCCATTGTCATATCCGCTGTTATTGTGGATTGTATTGTTGCTTGAGCCAGTATCCAGCCTAAAGCCCTGGGTATTATTTGCAGAGAAGCTGTCTGTTACCCTGTTGTAGTGGGAATTTGCAAGATAGACTCCGTAATTTGAGTTATTGAATGCGATTGAATTTGAAACATTCAGATGGGAAGAGCCTGAGAAGTAAATTCCATACTCAGTGTTGTTTCTGGAAGTGAGGTTCTCTATCCTGTCTTCCGCTGAATTAAATACGTACACCCCATCTTTGTACTGGGAAACTGCGGGGCAGTCTCTGATTGTAACATTTGTGTAATCAATTGTTGCAGAGCCGTTAATGAGTATTCCTGCAGCATTGGCCGTTCCATTGTTGGTGATGTTGTATCCCCCACAGCTAAATTCTACATTGCCTGAAGCAATAACTATGCATGCCTGGGAAACTCCAAAAACTCCTGCTACAGAGTTAGGTGCACCCTGGGCATTGCCAGTAAGTGCATATCCTCCAGCAGAAGAGATTACTTGGCAGCCGCTAATATTGTTCTGGAGGATTCCATAGTCGCTGGCGGGATTCATGTTGTATTGGGTTAATGTGTTTGCGGAAGTGTTTGGAGTAGAGTTGATTGGGCCTGGGCCCCAGCCTGAAGCATTGTATTTCCAGAGCTCGAATTTGGTTTCATTATATCCGGTAAGCTCGGAATCATCCCAGTGCCATACAATTTCATCTATGGAGACAGTTCCGGATTGATTGGATATGTTAACAAATTTCTCTGCAAAGCTAAAGCGGTTGGTCGGGAGAGCGGAGGAGTTTGAGGTCCAGGCCATGCTGTAGGCTGTATTAGCCTCCAGGACATCTGTTATAGAGAGGTTTGTGTAATTCTCGTAACTGCCTGCCGGGTTGTCCACAACCAAGCTGGAGAAATCAAGATTTCTCACAAGAGAGTCTGTGGTGACATGGAGGTCCTGCCCTGAGTTGTTGTAAAGGTGGGTATTGGTTGCATTCGTCTCATTGGAATTGTGGACCTGGATGCCGTACTGGCCGTTGCTGTGTGCTGTGTTGTTGGTAAAGGTGTTGTTATTGGAGCTGGACCACAGGTTGTACCCATGACCGCTGTTTCCATAGGCTGTGTTGTTTATCAGGATGTTATGGGATGCTGTGGAGAGGAGGAAGCCATCGTAGGAGTTATCGCGGGCTGTATTCTCCCTCAAGGTGTTTGAGTTGGCAGTAAACCAAAGCTCAATACCTCTGCTGTTGTTGTAAGCTATATTGTTGATAAGGTTGTTGTTGGAACTGAAGCCAAGGAGGATACCGTCATTTGTGTTGTTTGCTGCAGTGTTATCTGAAAGGTTATTCTGGCTTGCATAGTAAAGGAAGAAACCGTGGCGGGAATTATCGTAGGCAGTATTGTTGCGTATTGTATTGTTGTGCGAATCGTCCAGGTGCAGGCCGTCCTGGGAATTGTTGAAAAGCTGGTTTTCGATTATCGTGTTGTTGTAGGAGGGATCCATGTAAATGCCATTGGTGCTATTCCAGAGAGTATTGTTCTGGATTGTGCCGTTGTGGGTATTTCCCAGTAGACTGCTGCTGAATATGTGTTTATATTGCAGTTTTTCAGGATTGTGCCGGATTGCCCGTGGACCAGGAATCCATAACCGGTGCCGTTCCCCATAACAGAATATCCTGCACAATCTATGGTTACGTTGTCCGCTTCCACGGTTATGCAGGCAGAATCCTCCTTCACATCTGTGAGGTTTCCTGCAAGCATGTAAGTTGCATTTGCGCCCCCGGCATAGAAACAATCGATTGGCCCGGTGATGTTGAACTCTACAGTGGAGCTGTAGCTGGAATTGTCGTTTCTTATATAGCAGGTTATCTTTGCGGTTCCGGGGGCATGGTTTATGTATGTCCTCCCATTCTCAAGCTCAGTATTGTAATGGCTGTAGATGTAGCCATCTGAATGAGTTATGTTGTAGTATGCTTCGAGGGGGGGAACGTTGCTGTTTAGGGACCAGTTCACATACTGGTAAGTGCCAAGATGGATGGGGTCCAGGTAGCCGTCTATGCTGCAAGTGGGGGCTTCTGCATATATTGACCAGTTTGAATCATCGTTTCTGGGCTCTGCGCCGCTTTTTGAGCAGGTATAGTTTATGCTGTAGTTGCCCGCATGGAAGCCATAGGGGATTGCCCTCTGCCCTTGGTAAAAGCCGGTGGAAGAATTGAAGCTCATGTTAAGGGAATTCCCAAGAAGGGAAAGCTTAATGAGGTTCTCTCCGCTGGTGTCTGCGGCCCTGGTGAAATTGCGCTTATTCCCGCTCAGGTTGTAGGACACAAAAGTATGCTCTGTTTCCGGGATGGACTGGCTCTTTATCTGCCAGAGGTCCGCATTGGCATGGCTTACGAACTCCCAATCCTCCAGCCCCCGCTTTAGTATTCTCAGCTCATCTATGAGGATGCTTTCTGCATAAGCATGGTTTCCTGCATCATCTGCCCCGATTACCCATGGGGAAGTGCTGTCGTGGAGCTTATAGCCTGAAAATGCTTCGGTTCTGGCAACTATAACTGAATTCCTGTATAGGCGCACTTCGGTTCCATCAAATACAAAGCCCGCATGCACCCATTCCCCAACCGGGAATTCCTCCGGGTCCCTCAGGGTAATTGTGCCTCCCATTCTCCCATTATGGGAGAGCTGGGCAGTGAGGTGGCCTTCTTTATCCAGGAACAGCCTGCTGCTTCTCTGGTTGATGCAGGGCTGGTCCATTCCGGCCCCGCACTTATTTATGGGCGAATATGCCCACCTGCTAAATATTGCCCTCTCTTTGGGAACATCCTGCTCCACATTTATGTAGGCTTCAACCGTTATCTCTGAGAGCACCTCAAAAGCTGCAGCATCCGGGGCATAAAGATATCCACCCTGGGTGGAGAAATTGGATGAGTTGTCCAGATGCCCATCTGAAATTAAAACATTCCCAAATTTGGTGAGGTTCAGGTTTCCTGCAGTGTCCACGGAAATGTTGTGTGTTCCGTTGTCCACAAAAGCGTCAAGCCTGTGGAGAATCATTAAATCCGGGGCATACTGGGAAGCATTGTGGGGCGTATTGGAGAGGCTGTAACTGCAGTTGGGGCAGCCGTATGTGAACTGCATGTCCACGGAAGCTGGGCTGCCTATGTTGTTCCAGGTATTGTAGAACTCCGTCATGTTCAGGTCCATGGAAACCCATGCAAATGTTCCTTTTGGGACTCCGCTTGTGGCTGCGAACTGGTCGCAGCTCAGGTTGCCCACAAAAAAACAGTCTGCGGATTCGTTGCTGTTGTTGAGGTTCAGGTTCTCATCCTTGCTGGCGTTGAGGTAATCAAGGCAGGCGTATACAACCAAGGCTCCCTGCGTTTCATTGTAGCAGGTTATTTTTCCATGCTCCCTTGATTTGTTCAGCTCGGCCCATACGTCATTGAATGAATAGAGTATCTGCTTCTCTCCGGAAAAGGGTATGTTCCTCTGGTTGAAGGCCTGCTGGCCATAAAAATAATAATCAATGTAGCTGCTGTCCTGCCAGCTGCAGACTCCATCCGAGTCCACGGGAGTATCATTGAGGTAGCTGTAGTTGCAGAAAAGGTAGAGGAGCTTGTCCGCTCCAGGGTATGGAGGGGTTATCGGGTGCGGGGATTCCCAGCAGGAGAGATTAGTGAGCGCCACATCGGTAATTACATAGTCCCCTGATTTGCAATCCGGGATAAAGCTGCTGTTTTTTTGGCAGGTGACCGAAAAGACGGCGCTTATGGCTGCAGGGAAGCTCTGGTTGAATTCATAAATGCCCGTTGCGCTGTTGTATGTCATCTGGTAGGTTGCGTTTGTGGTGATGTTGCAGGTTCCTGCGGGGCCGGAAATCGGGGTTCCATTGAAATAAGAATAATTTGCATAAAAGGTGTTATTTTCCCCGGGAATTACAGTTTGGGTATCGGAAGTGTCCCAGACTGAGATTATTCCATAGTCAATTAAAGGATCCCCGAAAACCTTTATGTCATCTATGAACCAGCCGCGGTCAGCTACTGCCTGGTCTGCTGCAAAATAGAAGCGGAAAATTACGTTTTCATCACTGGAATAATTGGAAATGTTGAAGATTTCCAGCTCCCAGGAAGAGCCGTGGTAGCCGTATGCCTGCTTGTTTGCGAGGGAACTGCCGGCAGTGTTATCTACTGTGCCTGAATAGCCGCCTTCAGGGGTGAGGCGGGTCCATCCTGTTCCATTGTTTATTTCTACTACTCCCGCATCCCAAAGGGTTAAGGCAGTTTCAAAATACCTGTAATGGTAGAATGCAAGGGTTACATTTGCATATTTGGAAAGGTTCATGAAAAGGACTTTTGTGGCCATATCATCGTAGGGGCCGTTCGGGAAATAATTTGCTGCAAGGTTTGTCCCTGCACAGGAAGAATCCAGGTGGCATCCATTCATCTGGGTTGCATTTCCCCTTTGCCAGGGCGCGGTGTTGGGCACATCCGGGGCAAAGCCCCCACCGGAAGTGAAGGTTTCCTCGAATATGCTTTTTTTTGGGGCACTGGGTAAAGTTCCTGGTTTCACTTGTTATTGCACCGCATCTTACTGCCCAGGTGTGCGCACCGGAAAGCAGGGATGCGTTGAATTCATAATTTGTATCTGCTGCTGCAGTTATGCTGCCCTGGTCAACCCTTCCATCAATTAGGAGATCGCATGTTGATGAATCAGTTACATTGAATATAAATGAGGCTATCCCATCACATGCTGTTTCCCCCTCAAGAGGGGATACAAGGTTTACTGTGGGCCCGGTTCCATTCACCTGGAAAGCCAGGTCATCATTGTCATCATAGTTGCCGCCTCCGCAGGTAGTGCCTGTGTTTCCATCGTACTGGATTATTACGCGGACTACATGCTCTCCGGGATTATTATCCAGCGTAAAAGTCCTGCTTACCTGCTGGAAACCGTGTCCCGGGCAGGGGTCGGTGTAATTCTTGACGCTCCAGGAAGGGTTTGAGGCATCGTTTGCGTAAACAAAATTTATGTTGTTGTGTGCACCGGTGAACCAGCAGTAAACAGTGGCATTTACCCGGACCAGGTCGCCTTCATTGAAAGTGTCTGTTGGGGCAGTGAGGCTTTCTATTGTTATGTTTTCGACTGATTCATCGCTCATGTACCAGCCTGAGCTGCCATCAGTGCACGCATCCACTGTATTGGGCTGGTTGGGCTCCGAAGTAAACCATATAGAATCCCTGGATTGGAGCAAAGAAGAGTTTGCAATGCATGGGGAAGTGTCATCTGCACAGCGCGGGGCGCCCAGGGTGGCATTGTATTCTGCATAGGCAGGGTCAGATGCATCAATGAGGATTGTATAGTTTTCCCCTGGGGTGATGTTCATTATTTTAATCCATTTGCCGGTGCATTTTTGCTCATCATAAATCCAGTCTGCGCATTTGTAGAGCTCGCTTCCTTTGGCCAATACAGTTACTTCTGCTTCAGTGAAATTGAAATCTGTGGGGTCAATTGCATAGGCTTGCTGGGTGAATTTTCCAAATGGGGTTGCTCTGGCAGAAAGGCCTTCCAGTTTCAATACTGGCTTGGTTTTTGCAGTTATTTCAACATCTTTGAATAGGATTTGGGAAACCGGGACCCGGAGAATGCCATCCTTGGATGTAGAATTAGGCTTGGAAGGAATAAGAATCATGTTGTATTTGCCTGGGGCGATTCCAAAATTTGTAATTGCTGCTTTAGCAGCGCTGTGAAGAGCTGGGGCAAGTGGAGTTGGAGAAATCTGCACTCCATCTTTGATAAAAGAGACTGATGCGTTGAGTGAAAGGCCGTTTGCAGCTAACAGGGTGAAGGGAATGGAAGCTGAATGATTTGTAATATTTGCAATGGTTGTAGTGTTTAATCCAAAAATTGAATCGTTACTCCTTGTAAGGTTAAGGGTTTCGTTGAGCAGAAGAGCTGTATCATTTTCAAGGCTTTCATCGGATTCGGGGAGTTCTGTTTGGTTGGTGAGGTTAAGGTAATCATCTATTTCAAGGAATTCTTCAATGGTTTTGTTTGATTCTTCAGTTGTGTTAATGAGTTCATCTACATCAACAAATTCGTCGCCTATTGTTTCGTTTTCTTCAAGGGGAGGTTCTTTGGGGGCAGTTTCAATTGTTTCATTTGATTCTGAAGGGGTGGATTCGCTTTCAGTGGCATTGGCATCACTCTGGGGGAGCAGGGGAACGGAGAGTGTTTCATTGGAGCCTTCTGTTGTGTTGAGGTAATCATCTACATCAACATACTCAGATTCATTGGTTGCTGAAGTTTCGTTTATTATTTCATCAACCGGGGCAAAGCATTGGCCGCCATATTCAATACAATCTAGTGAATCATTGGTGAAATTGGTGCCGCTAAAGAGGAAGAAAGTCATGAGTACTACTGGGATAAATATAACCGGCAGTATCCCTGTCTCGGAATGAGACCACTTCATAAAGAAAGGTTTCAAAAGAATACTTTATATATGTTACATAATGCTAGCAGAGTGCTAACCCTGGGGGAACCGAAGTGGTTCCGAAGCTGCCCAGTTGATCTTAATCCAATTCTACCCAGAATTCTACAACGCTTCCGCCTTTGTAGGTTGCAAGGGCTGCGGGCACCCGTCTCTCATAATCATTTGGCGCGCTTCCGTTTATCTGTGAAACGAATACTACGTCTTCGTTGTCGGATATGTTGAACTGGCCTCCGCCCCCATCCTGGGAGGAATCCCATGCGATTCCGGTAAGGAACCCATTGTTGAAGACGCTGGAATTTGCAACCGGGAGATAAGGGACGAAGTGCTCAAAGAGAGTCCAGTTTTGGGTTTGCAGCGGGTTGCTCCCATCGTATGAGTAGGTGTAGTTTATGTTGTCGGGTTCTGTTGAGATGCCTAAGAGAGTGTCGAGCTCGGTGAAATCGTTTGTGGAATTCTGCTCTGAGGTATTCCTGCCCAATGCAATAATGGAGGGCCAGTCTATTGTTGCATTCTCGCTTAGTACATAGACTTTTCCGTTCTGGCCGCTCCAGTTCCAGGAATAGAAAATATCGCTCTGGGTTGGGGCAAGGAGGAGGGAGCCATTCACGTCTCCATAGAAGTATTGCCATACCTCTGTGCAGCGGAAGGTGCATCCTGGGTGGCCGGATTCATTCCAAAGATTCCAGGAGCCGCAGGTGTCCAGGGTTCCTGCGTTGGTTGCATTGTTGTTGTCCAGGTCTGTGTTTGTGTTGAAGCAGATGTAGTTGGAGCTGAGGGTGTTTGAACTGCTAACTGCATCCATATTGATTCCCTGCCCTCCATTATTGGTCAGGTTATTGGAAGTCAGGTTATTGCCTGAGCTTTGAACAATGCGGAATCCATAGAGGGAGTTGTTGTGTGCTGTGTTGTTGGTAAGGATAGTATAGTTGCTTGTACGGATAAAGAAACCATGAGTGTTATTGTGTGCAGTGTTGTTGATTATGCGGGCGTATCCCGAATTCTGGTAGATGGTAAAACCAGTAGTTGAGTTGTAAACAATATTATTTTCCAGTAAAACATAGTTGGAGTTATCGTGGATGTAAAATCCGGGGCAATTGCCATCCCGCGCGGTATTGTTGATGAATGTAATGTTGGAGCTGGAGATTGTATGGAAGGCTGCTTTGCTTGCATTGAAAACCGTGGTATTTTGGATGGCATCTTCGCTGGAATCATATGCAAAAACTCCATA
>DAOUYQ010000031.1 GCA_030666035.1 Microcaldota archaeon | reverse complement strand
TGCATCCTGCCTTCCATCCTCTGTAATCTTTATGCTAACGAATCCGAATTCATGCTCTGGCACTTCAACTATCTCGTCGCCTGCAAAACGTGTTATCCTCTGATGCCCATAGCAGATTCCGAGCAAGGGAACCCCTTGCTTGCAGCACTCCGTGATTATTCTGAGTGCAGTTGTGTTTATCGTTCCGCTGGAGATCCTTCCCTTTAGAAATCTGTTGCCCAGTTTCTCACTGTCATCTGTTGGGTGGACCATTCCGCTACCCCCCAGGATTACCCCCATTCTTCCTTCCACGATTTTCTTTGCTTCTTTATCGCTTAGGTTAGGGCCTTCAACAAGCAGAAATCGTTCCAGCTTCAAGCCCGCTTTCCCGGCAACCTTAAGCACGCCTTTATTCGCAAAATCTCTATTAGCCTCCAGCCTGCCCAATGCGCCACGCTGCATTCCAACATCCAAGAGCAAAACTGGTTTCATATTATAATTTATGTGTGGTTTAATATATAAATATATGGTATTACTTGTATCTCATCCGGGTGTGGAAAAAAAGCAGGGCGGGGACTGGCACATAAGCGTATTGTTTGATGTGTAATTTAACCTGCTGCAATCAGCATTAGGCCAACCATGAGCAAAACAATTGAAGCATATTTTACTTTGCTTAATTCTTCTTTGAGGAAGATTCTTGCAAAAATTGCATTTACTACAGGAACTGCAGCAACCATCATTGCAGTAAGCACAATTCCAACTGCCTCTACAGAAAAAGTATAGCCAAGTGTTGCAATTGTTATTGCAATTCCCCCGCCAATTACACAGTTCCCCATCCCTTTCCTGGGCATGCCAAGTTTTTCCTTCCGGATAAATGCGTATAAGAGGATAGCAATGAATATCCCGGTTTCCAGGAGCACAGATGCATAAAATGGCCCCACTCCGGTTACAACATCTTTTATGTATGAATAATAGATGCCCCATCCAAGTATGGTTCCCATAACCATAATAGTCCCTTTTTCCAGCTTCAGCTCTTTTAGGCTAAACTTTTCAAAGGCAACCATAAATCCGCCCAGCACAAGTATCCCTGCACCCATCCACCTAAGCAGTGAGAGGGTTTCCCCGAAAACAAAAACACCTATAATAATTACTACCAGCACAAACATTTGCGCAAGTGCCCCTATCACGGCTGCCTTTCCCCTTTTGAGGGCAGTAAAAAACATCAGGAGGGCTGCTGCGCCAATAATTACCTCAAAGAGCAGCACTGGATACAAATTTTGCGGAATTGCAAAAGAAGAAACAAAAAATAGTGAGGAGAGAATCAACAGGAATGAAATAATGGAGCTTCTGTAAGTAATCGCCCTCACAGGGGAACTTTTTTCCATTACTTTCTTGAAAAGTATGTTCTGCAGTGCAAACCCGGAAAGTGCGCCCAAGCCATAAATAAACTGCAGCATATATCCCCCCTACTTTTTTACTCCAAGAATCTCCTTTGCACGGTACATTATTTTTCTTGCATCAGTTGTGAGCACTTCCCGCTCCCGCATGAGCACTTTCCCGTTGCAGATTACACTGTCCACTGCGTATGGAAAACTAGAGTAAACAATCTGGCTTATTACATCGTTAAGCGGGGAGAATGCAAGGTGTGTAGTGGAAAGCAGGATTACATCTGCTTTGTTCCCGACTTTGATTTCCCCTGTGTTATGCAGCCCAAGCCCCTTTGCCCCATTCTTTGTTGCCATTGCAAATGCACGTGTGTGGTCCATTGCATACGGGTCATGCCGCTCCTCCTTTTGCATTAAGCAGGCAAGCCGTGATTGCTCAAACATGCTGAAATTATAATATGCAGCAACATCTGTTCCCAGGCATACGTTTACTCCTTTTTCTAGCATGTAGGGAATATCTGGGGTTCCGCTTGCAAGGAGCATATTGGAGCCCGGGCAGTGGGCAAGGGACGCACCTCTTTTTGCCATTAAGCCAATGTCTTTTTTGGAAGTCCACACGCAATGGGTAAGAAGTGCGTTTTCATTGAGCAGCCCGAGCTTATCCAGGTGCCGGATGATGCTTTCCCCATAAGTTTTCTTCTCCCATTTAATTTCATTCCTGTTTTCTTCAGTATGTGTGCGGAAGAGCACTTTGTATTTGCTGCAGAGCTTTTTGCACCCGCGCAAAAGAGAATCAGTTGAGGTCATTGCAAAGCGCGGGGTAACTGCATAGCTAAGAAGCCCATTGTTTTTTCCATGCCATTTTTTGATTAGGGCTTCACTTTCTTTTAGGCAGGTACCGGTGCCCTGCTGCAATTTTGGGGGAGAATTCCTGTCCATCAGCGTTTTTCCAATTACTGCGCGCATCCCGAATTTCTTTGCAGCCTTAAATGCCTCATCCACATGGTGAACAGAAGTGTAATCAGAAAACGTTGTAACCCCGCAGTGGAGCATATGCAGGTAGGCTGACTCTGCGCATGCTTTTGCCTTTTCTTTTGTGAGCTCCCCCTCCCACTTCCAGATGTATTTTTTTAGCCATTCAAGAAGGCTTTTGTCCGCAGTTAGGCCTTTTGTTGCAATTTGGTATGAGTGCATGTGCGCATCTACAAACCCGGGGCAGACAATCCTGTGGTATTTGCCAATTGAGTCATCAAATTTGTATTTTTTGCGCATCTCGTTGCGCTCACCCATGTCCACAATAATGCCATTTTCTATTGCAAGAGAATAGTTTTCCTTAATTCCATCTGAAGTGATTACCCAGCCGCCCCAAATTTCGTACATAAATTCCCATGGGAAAGAAACAATTAATACTTTTCGTAGCGGACCCTTCTGCCTTTAACTATGTATTTCCCTTTGGAAAAGTTAGCAACAACCTTGCGCATCGTTTTGTGCTCAAAAGGGAGGATTTTTGCCCCCACTTCTTCAGGGGTTTTGCAGTCATCTATGCGCACACAAGTTTGCTCAATAATTGGCCCAGTATCCATTCCTCCATCTACAAAATGCACACTGCAGCCGGAAACCTTTACCCCGTATTCAAATGCGTCTTTTTGCCCATCTACCCCGGGAAATGAGGGCAGGAGTGCGGGATGAATATTGATTATTTTGTTTTCATATGGGCCCAGGAGTTCCGGGCTGATTATGCGCATGTATCCTGCCAAAACTACCAAATCTACTTTGTTCTCATCAAGAATTCTGCGGATTTCCCTGTCCATCTGTTCCCTGGATTCGAAATTGTCCCTTAGCACTACAATTGAAGGGATTCCGTTTTTTTCTGCCCGCTCAATTGCGCCTGCATTCTCCTTATCGGTAACCAGGACAGCGATTTCCCCGTCAATATCGCCTTCTTTAATTCCATCAATAATACTCTGGAAATTAGAGCCCCTTCCTGAAGCGAGAACTGCAATGCGTATCATAGTTCTAATTAAGCTAGAAGGGAATTAAATGCTTTATCTCTGTTTTCCGTGAGAACCTTAATTCAGGACAACACAGACTGAGAGTTCATGTAACCATGGTTACACAGGCTACTTCAAGATCGAAGAGAGCAATTCATATGCCTTTGCAGTGTCAGATTCCTTTATTGCAAGTATCGTATCTGTATAGCAGGAAATGAATTCCACCACATTAATCCCCTCATGCGCAAGAGCATTCAGGATAAATGCAATAACCCCTGCCGTTTCTTCTATCTCCTCCCCACTCTTTATCGTTACCAGGTTCAGGTTTTCAGTAATTAGCTTTATCCCCCGCTCTTTGCGTATTTTTTTTAGTTCTTTTGCTTCCACCAGATAAGTAACATATTCCCCGCTTTTTGCCTGGGAAATTGCCTTCAGCTCAATCTCCCTTCTGGAGACCACTGCTGCAACCTTGGTCTGGATGGAAATTGAGCTTCCGCGCAGCACCCGAAGTATTTTTTCTTCCCCGCCAATTTCCTTTTTTGCAAGCTTCTTTGCTGTGCGGAGTAAGGCAACCTTTAGCGCATCAAATTTTTCCTCCGGAAGCTCAAGCTCATCAAGAATCATCCTTGCAAGCGCACTGTGGTTTATTATTCCGTATTTTAGCCCTTCGCGCAGTGAAGGCCTTCCCTTTACATACAGCCATACCAGTTCGCTTATTTTTTCCATATGTTCTATTTGTAACAAATAATTTATATTTGTAACCTTTGGAGCAGAGTTTTTAAATATCAGCTTCCATCCTAAAGCGGCTCGTGATTTATATGGCTCAGGCTAAAAAAGTTGTATTGGCATATTCCGGTGGCCTGGATACCTCATGTATCCTCAAATGGCTGGTGGAGGAGGGGTATGATGTTATTGCCTACATTGCAGATGTAGGGCAAGAAGAAGACTTTGGAGCTGCAAAGGAAAAGGCACAACAAATCGGCGCCTCCAAAGTGTATGTTGAGGACCTAAAAGAGGAGTTTGTAACCAATTATATCTTCCAGGCCCTAAAAGGAAACGCATTATACGAAGGCAGCTACCTGCTTGGAACTGCAATTGCAAGGCCCCTGATTGCAAAGCGGCAGGTGGAAATTGCACAGGCTGAAGGCGCAGAATACGTATCGCATGGAGCAACTGGAAAAGGAAATGACCAGGTTCGCTTTGAATTTACTTATTTTGCATTGAATCCTTCCCTGAAAGTAATCAGCCCCTGGAAAAATAAAGAATTCCTGGAAAAATTCAAAGGGAGAGCCGACCTACTAGAGTATGCAAAACAAAAGGGAATTCCTGTTACTGCAACACACGCAAAAAACTACAGCGAAGATGATAATTTGATGCACATTAGCCACGAAGCAGGAGTTCTGGAAGACCCTTCCAAGGAGTGCCCGGAAGAAATTTACTCTAAAGTAACACTTCCAAAAGATGCACCGGATAAGGTTACCAGAATAAAAATCCACTTCAAGAATGGGCTTCCAGTAAAGGTAGAAAACTTAGGGGATGGAACGGTTGCAGAAAAGCCCCTGGAGCTTTTTGCCTACTTAAACAAGTTAGGCTCAGTTAACGGAATCGGGCTTCTTGATATGGTTGAAAACCGCTTTATTGGAATCAAGTCCCGTGGAATTTATGAGGCTCCGGGAGCAACCATTCTTTGGGCAGCCCATAGGGATTTAGAGGGAGTTGCAATGGACAAGGATGTTATGCACCTGCGGGATAGCCTAATTCCAAAATTCTCAGAACTAATCTACAATGGGTATTGGTTTTCCCCGGAAATGGACTTTTTAATGTCTGCATTTAACCAGTCCCAATCCCTGATAGATGGCTGGGTAGTTGTTAGTTTATACAAAGGAAACGTGCGGGCAGTTTCCCGCTGGTCCCCCACCTCGCTCTACAACCAGGAGCTCTCCAGCATGGATATTGAAGGCGGCTTTGACCAGGTGGACTCAAAAGGCTTCATAACAATCAATGGGTTGCGCCTCAAGGCGCACAAAGCGATAATAAACAAGCGGGGGCTGGGAAAATACGTGGTGAATGAACATGGCTAAACTTTGGAAGAAGGGATATAAACTGGATAAGGAAATTGAGGAGTATACCGTGGGGGATGATTACATCCTGGACCAGGTTCTCCTTCCCTATGATATCCAGGCCAGCATTGCACATGCAGAAATGCTTGGAAAATGCGGATACCTTACCAACTCCGAAGCAGAAGCAATAGCAAAAGAGCTAAAAGCGCTTGCGAAAAAAGGCCTGGAAATAAAAAAAGGGGATGAGGATTCCCACACCGCAATTGAAAATTACCTTACCAGGAAACTTGGGGAAACCGGAAAGAAAATACATACTGCGCGATCTAGAAATGACCAGTGCCTGGTTGCGCTCCGCCTGTATTTTGCGGACAGCGTTGCCCAGCTTGAAGCAGAAGCAAAAAGCCTAATCAAACTACTAAAGGCCAAATCCAAAATTGATGCCCCAATGCCAGGTTACACACACACGCGCAAAGCAATGCCCAGCTCTTCTGGAATGCTGTTTTCTGCTTATGCGGGCATGCTTGAAGACGATTTGGTTTTGCTGGAATCACTGAAGAAAATCCTGGACAAAAATCCCCTGGGCTCTGCAGCAGGTTACGGGGTCCCGCTCAAAATAAACAAAGAATCCACAACCAGGAAACTGGGCTTTGCAAAAACCCAGGAGAACCCAATCCATTGCGCAAACAGCAGAGGGAAATACGAGCTATTTGTGGCAAATGCGCTCACATGCATAATGCTGGACCTGAATAAAATGGCAAGTGACCTGATCCTGTTTTCAGCTCTGGAATTTGGATATTTTGAGCTTCCAAAACACCTCTGCACCGGAAGCTCTATAATGCCTCAAAAACTGAATCCTGACCCTTTGGAATTAATCCGCGCAAACTACCATGTGGTTTCCGGATACGAAGTGATGCTCAAGGGAATCTGCTCAAACCTGATTAGCGGATACCACCGGGATTTCCAGCTTACAAAAGGCCCCATAATAAAATCCATTAACATCACCCTCTCTTCCCTGAGCGTGATGGGCAAAATAATCAAGGAGCTAGGCATAAACAAAAAGAAAATGAAGCAGGCAATGAGCAAGGAACTTTATGCTACAGGGGAGGCATACAAGTTGGTTGAGCAGGGCGTTCCTTTTCGTGAAGCATATGAGGAAGTAGGCAGACGGTTTATGTAACCATGGTTACATAGTTTTTCTTTTTGTGTTGTCCTGAATTAATGCCCTTGCAATTATCTAAAGTTATTCCCCCTCTTAAGCCCCTTCACTCTATTGAGCGTGTATTTATAAATATATATGTATCTATCCATATTGGTGACAATAATGGCTAATGTATTAGTTTCTTTAGATAAAGACCATGAAGCTCTTCTCCGAAAGCTTGCGCAGAAGAAATATTCATCAAAAAAAGGTTCGATAAGTAAAGTCATGTCGGAAGCTCTGGATGAACTGGCATCTAAAGAAAAAAGAAAAAAAGCTAAAAGTCACTTAATCCAAGAAATGGAAAAAGGTTACAATATTGGTTTTAAGGGATACAAAAAGAGAAGCGAAATCTATGACTGACTTTCTTATAGACTCCAACATCTTAGTTTATTCAATAGATGGTGCTGCAGGTTCTAAACATAAAATCGCCAAAGATTTAATGCGGAGATACATGGAACAGAGCGGAGCCACCATCAGTATCCAAAATATTGTGGAGTTTGCCAGAGTAATAAGTGAAAAAAGCAAAACTCAGTTGACTACTCAAGAACAAATGAATTTAGTGCATGATTTCAATTATTCTTTTAAGGTTCTAACCTATGGCCCAGAAACCGTTTCTTCCGCCCTAAAGATTTCATCTCTCCACAACATCCATTTTTTTGATGCCCTCTTAGTAGCAACAATGAGTGAAAATGGGATAAAGCACATAGTAACCGAAAACGTAACTGACTTCAAAAAAGTCAAATGGCTCAAAGTTCTGAATCCCTTCAAATCGGGAGAGTGATTGTAACCATGGTTACATTAGTCTTCAGTCTCAAAAAATCCAGTATCCCTATTTTTCTTTACGTTTTCCCAGGAGAAGATCCTTCCATTCATTGTGATGTAAACTCCTGCAGGCAGAGTTTGGACTGCTGCTAAGGCCGCACCAAGATTAAACATGGCATCACTTCTAGGCCGGTTTGCTGGCATAGCAGAGCCTACTAGCACTATTGTCTTGCCCAAATTCCTTTTTCCCAGATATTTTGCAGTCTGCGACATCGTCCAAGTGCCATGTGTGATGATTATCTGGCCTTCCCTGCATTCTTCACATTTTTTAGCAATGAATTCTCTATCTTCATCAGTGACGAATTTGCTATCTTTGAACATTAACACGTCTACGTCACAGTTCAAATCAACCCTCATTTCCTTCAAAAGTTTAGGTATCATACTTTTCTGATCTACTGGCCCCCTTTCTTCTGAATCATACTCAAGGTCATCAATTGTTCCTCCGGTAACGAAAATTTTAATTCTCATTTTTACACCTTTAAATCCGTAGCACTTCATGCTCAGTAATAATAATATTCATCGGAATATCATGCGCCTCCCTGGGCAATTTATCCACAAGCTGAAAACCAAAGCAAATCCCCACATTCACGCAAGTTTTATCTTCCAGGTATTTATCATAATATCCCTTGCCCATTCCAATCCTGTGCCCTTCCCGGTCAAACACAACCCCGGGCACAACAACCATATCAATATGGTGCTTTTCGTCCTTTCCCACAGGTTCAGGAATATTATACTTTCCTTTTTTAAGTTCATCAACAGGTTCATACACAACAAAATGCATCCTGCTGTTGTGGATTACTGGGACACAAACCTCTTTCCCCTCCTCATGCGCCCACTTAATCATCTGCAATGTATCCACCTCCCCATTCACCGGAAGGTAAAATGCAACCACTTTTGCCTTTCTGAATTCTGGAAGGTTGATTAATTCCTGCATAATTATGTGGCT
>DAOUYQ010000062.1 GCA_030666035.1 Microcaldota archaeon | reverse complement strand
GAGGAAACCAATTACTTCAACAGCATAAATGAGGCATTGGGTACCGCCAGTTCCAAGATAGACACCTATTTCTCTTCCTGGTTCCTGCCCATTTTCCAGCCACTTTCTTTTGCCGCACTTATCCCGTTCCTGGATAGAATTGCACAAATTTCCCTGGTAGGGTTATTCCTCCCTGCCCTTTCTATGACATTGACAATCGCATTTGTAAATGCAGTGACCAAATTCATAACCGGCAAGGGGTAACATGGCGATAGAAACCTTATGGGCAGAATGGAGCGTTCTGGCTGCAGCAGCACTCTTGCTGGCTACAGGTTTTGCCTCCCTTGTATACATGCTGGGCCATTTCCTGAGCAATGAGAAGATGATTGCATTTGGCAAACTAGAAATTGTTGAAGTCGTCTATTCTGCAATTCTCATTGTAGTAGTGCTTGGAATTCTTGCCATGGCAACCGAGGCCGCTGGCGCAGTAATAATGGCGGTCTATCCAAGCAATCTGGGTTCGGTATACTGCAGCCCAGACTATGACCACTATTTTAATGATTTTGAAGGCAATTTTCCCTGCCATCTGCGTGTTGCCCGCATCTACCTGGACAGGTTATATGCGGAAGGAAAGCTGTTCAATTATGAATTGCTCTCAATCCACATGTGGTATTCCCTTTTCCAGAACATTGGGCTTTCTTCAGATTTCCACGAGCATACCAGCGGCTCGGTACAATTCACGCCTTTGGGCTCCGTATTCAGCATTCCATCGTCGATATATTCCTACATGTTTGAATTTGGAATGAAGGCAATGGTCATAATCCGTTTCCAGCAATTCTTCCTGAATTTTATTAATTATTCAATTTACCCCGTATTCGTAGTGCTTGGGCTTATCCTCCGCATATTCCCATTCAGCCGGAGGCTTGGCGGCCTGCTCATGGCAATTGGCATCTCCCTGTTTTTTATTTTTCCAATGTTCTATGTATTGGGGGGCATGATATTCCAGAATATTTCTGAGAAAAGCGCATATTATGATGCAGCTAAATCTGGAGACCCGGACCTGGACCCCAATGTAGGGGCCCCTGAAGTAATAACTTCCCTCCAATTCGACCCACAAGAGTTTTACTCCAGGATAGACCTGATGAATGAGGATGAAGATGTGCTTTCCGGAGAATATGATGATGAAGTGCTGACCAATGATTACCTTATGGAGCACATTTATCCAAGCAGTGCGAACTTCTGCAAGACCTCAGACACAGGATTAATGGAAGGAGGCTCCCTGGTTGTTGACTGGGTAAAAGAATTTTTCTATGCACTGGATTTCACAGGAATGATTGTTTCAAATGAGGATTATATTGATTCGCTTATTTCGCCAGGAGGCGTGATAGATGCAACCGCGAGATTTGTATTTTTCTCGATGTTTTTCTCCATGCTCTCCGTTTTCGCCACTATAGGCGCAATCCGCAGCCTTTCCCCCCTTCTGGGAGGGGATATCGAGCTTGCAGGGCTCACGCACCTAATATGAGGAATGATAGAAAATGAAGATGAATGCGCTATGCCTGTTTTTCCTCCTTTTCCTTTCTGCATTTGCAGCTGCTGAAGCTGCAGCTCCGGATGGGGATTCCAGCACTGATACAGATATTGGTGCGGATGCAGGTGTTTCAACTCTAAGCGAAGATGAACTTGCGATGCAGGACCTCCATGATGCGGGGGAGGATACAGCAGAGGAAGCGAAACAGCTTCTTATTGATTTGGGAGTATTTGATGCAGATACATGCGAGCCCGGAACACTCCTTGATTTTGTGCTTCCCGCAGCACTAATTCTCCTTATAGTTGCAACAGGCCTTGCAATTTTCTACATGGCAGGAACGTTTTTCCAGTCCCCACAGCTTATTGCAATGTCTAAGCAGGAATTCTATGAGCTCATCCACACTGTGCTCATTGTTGTCCTGTTCTTTGCATTCTATGCATTTGCCCAGAGCGTTTTGGGGCTAAGCGGGTTTGGCCCCGACGATATTTACGCAGGTGCAATGAACTATTCAATGCTGATGGTGCAAAAGATAACTACAGATATATTCTGGCTTTCTGCTTTCAATACGCTCCTCTACATGATTTACAATGCCCCCCTCAGGATGGGAGGCGCCCTCCACATGGCAATTCATTTTAACCTGGGCGGAATCCTCAAGCCCATGGTGGATGGGGTTGGCACGATGGCATCGCTGCTCTCTTTTGCACTGGGGGAGTGGATTGTGCACATAATTCTCCTCTGCTACATAAAGAGGTATGCACTTACATTTTTCCTTCCCCTTGGAATACTGCTTAAAAGTCTTCCCCAAACCAGGGGAGGGGGCAATGCCCTGATTGCACTTTCGATTGCATTTTTCCTGATTTATCCGCTCATGCTGGTCATGAACTATGAAGCATATACTTACAAGTACGGCCAGCTTGCAGAGAGAAGCGGAGTGGAATCGATAATAAGTGATTTTCTTTGGCAGTCAGGATTAGGTTCCACTGCACTCTATGCCTTTTTTATGAAAGGCATGCTAAAGACAATCCCGGGAATGCTCGCCCTTTCCTGGGGCATCACAGTGTTCTTTGATCTTTATGCGGACGTGGTATACACGGTTTTTGTGCTAAGCATCTTCCTCCCCCTCCTTAATATATTTGTGACCTTTACATTTGCACGGGAGCTCTCAAAATATTTTGGAACGGAGATAAATATTGCAGGATTTGTAAAAATGATATGAGGTGGAATAGGAATGAAGAAATATTACTTGTTGATTTTCCTGGTGATGCTCTTCTATGGCTGCACATCATCAGTCCCCCTTCCACCCGATGAGCAGCAAATTCTGGCATCCGGAATCTGCCCTTCAATTGAAGATAATTTTTTCATACCGGACTGGCAGGCATTTGCAGCTATTGCATTAGCCACCTCCGCTGCCATACTCGCACTCCTCTATATGATTAACCGCTTCTTTGGAAACGAAGCTGGCGAAGCATGGGTAAAAATTGAGCTCTTTGAGCTTATTACTACAGTATTTATTGTAATTGTGGTAATTGCAATCCTAAATGCCTCATGTGCGATAGCAGTAGGCCCCCTCTTTGGTGCCCCTGATGTGGTGGACCTTAATCCATTCGATGCTGCTGCAAAAACCCTAAATGAATTTTCAGAGGATTTAGCGATAATTGCCACAATCCTCCACACTATTTATATCCCATTTGATTTCCTGACTACAGTCACACTTACCCAGCGCCCTTTGGGAATGGGCACTGTGCTGCAGCCAACTGCCGGGCTTGGAGCGGTAATGAAGCCGGTATTCATAAACTCTCTCCAGATGCTTGCAATTGCATTCATTATGGTGCGCGCACAACTCATGATCCTGGACTTTAGTACTTTTGCAATGCTCAAATATTATCTCCCGCTTGGAATATTCCTGCGCGTATTCTCCCCAACAAGGCGCATAGGCGGGACCCTTATCGGCCTCACTATCGGGCTTGTCATAATTTACCCATACCTCATAGTCCTTAATGGATTAACTATATCCAGCATGACCCCCTTTGCCATTGATACCTACCTGGGGGACCTGGGCAGCATTGTTTCCGCAGGTGCCCTCCATCCTTTTGATGAATTCTCAAAAAGTTCAGTTTCCGTTTTTGAACCCCTAAGGTTTTTTGTATTCCTAAAACTTATTTTTAGCGGGGCATTAGGCGCAATAATGGGGCTCTATTATTCCCTTATGCTGCGCACTGCTGCGGTCGCATTCATGATAGGAATTTTCTTCCCGGCCTTTAATACACTCATACTTGTCACAACAATAAGATACCTCACCAAGTCTTTTGGTGAAGAGATAGATGTAACCAGCCTCACGAGGATGATCTGATGGAAGAGTGGGTACTTGCCTCGATGATTATTGTGATGTTCTCATGCATGCTCTCAGCAATAATGATAATGGTTTCCAGGCTTTTTGGGCTCCCAATGCTTGAGCAGTGGGCAAAGGGAGAATTGGTTTTCTCGCTTTCCTCTGTTTTCCTAATCCTTTTTCTTATTGT
This sequence comes from Microcaldota archaeon, assembly GCA_030666035.1. GTDB lineage: Archaea > Micrarchaeota > Micrarchaeia > Anstonellales > Bilamarchaeaceae > CAIKOA01. The sequence continues at coordinate 1,611 of DAOUYQ010000062.1, read as the reverse complement.
GCTGCTGCAGTTTATCGAGCCTCTCCTGGTAGATGTAGTCCGTGAAATGACGATAGTCAATTTCGGCTCACAAACAACCCAGATTCCGGAATTGCCTACTGGGCAGGAAGCCACCCTTATGGACTATTCCCTTGCATACATGAATTCTATTTTTACCTGCATCAAGTATCTGTTCAAGTTCCTGCTCAAGCTTAATTTCCCGCTCGAGATTGCTGCTTCCTTCACCGTGGATGTGTTCATGTTTGACTTGATAACCGGGTGGGCATATAAAGGCCCTGTCCAGACAATCCATAATCTTACGAACTACATCACATTCACGCTTTTTATCTATTATCTATTTGTCCACATAATGCGTTTTGTGCAGGCAACTGCAATTTCAATTTTCATTCCCCTTGGGATACTATTGCGGCAGTTTCCGCCCACACGTGGCTCAGGCGCATTTGTAATCGCATTTGCCCTGGGATTCTACCTCGTTTTTCCATTTGCCTATATCCTGGTGACGAATGTTGTTCCGCAGACACTTGCTTGCCCGGTGCTCCCCGACTTTGAGGGGTTGGATGGCCTGAACACCTATGGCATTGCCAATCCAAACAAGGCATTTAACGTGATGTTATGGACAGACGCGCACCAGAGCGGGATTATGGGCACAATCAGCGGGATTTCCAGTTATCTTGCAGGCATTGATTTCGACCCGCTCCATACAATTCCGGATGCAGTTGAATTTACTTCCGGGCGTGCTGCAGGCTTTTCCATAAACCTCTGCTGCCTTCCATTCCTTGCAATGATTATCACAATGAGTTTTATACTCTCGGGCACCAACCTATTCGGTGCAAATCTTCCGGAAATTGGCCGTGGTTTCATCAAGCTTATATAATTAAGGAATAGTGGAAATACGGATTCTTTTCCTTTCCCCCCGAACCGCGGAGGTCATACTGTGTAGCTCTGTTGTGGTGTTCCGCTCCATTCTATATGTTTCGATATTAAGTCGCTAAATGCACGAGCTACACAGTATGAGGGGGCACCCCTCCCCAGTTTGAGGGTCCTCCTGACCCACCCCGATATATGAGTAATATTCTGCATTAGGGCTATTAAAGGAATATCCATGCGCGGTTGCGCATTGACATTCCTGCCCTATGCAGAAGGGAACGAAAGGTTCCCAAGGTGTCAGATGCTCGTCCCGGCAAGCGGGAGATTCCCCCGATTTTTGAGATATTATTTGTGTACGCAGTAATGGAAATACGGATTCTTTTCCTTTCCCCGTTTTAGCAAATCGATATCATAACCTTCTTTTTCGAGTTTCTTCCGTTCTTTTTCAATTTCCGCCCCATCCATGTAATCCATTCCGTCCCCCTTTTCAACTGCAAACACATTCTCCCCCAACCTCTTGTGTACAAATTCATCCTGAGTTTCAAGCTTCCCTCCAACTTTTTTCAAAATAAAATCAAAATTTACATCCACAGTATATTCCCCCCCATATTTCCGCACCACAGAATCGTTCCAGATTTCCACGGGCATTTTCTTCACTTCTGCCAAATCCCCAAATCCATAATCAAGCATGCTGATTCCCCCACCTTTTTGCACCTTCCCCTTCCAGCCTTCAATTAGTTTTGC
>DAOUYQ010000098.1 GCA_030666035.1 Microcaldota archaeon | reverse complement strand
CATGTGTTAAATAGTGTAGAAAAAAGTTTAAAAAGGGGAATAAATGGGCTTATTCACGCACCTTCTCCATGCGCATACCTCCGCTAGCTCTTTTTCTTCATTTTTGTAGAGCCTTTTTTGGAGGGCACAGCCGTATGGCCCGGTGACATAGTTGTAGAACCTTTTGTAGAACGGCTCTTTTGATGCCCTGGTGACATCGTTGTAGAGCCTTTTTTGGAGGGCACAGCCGTATGGCCCGGTGACAGCTTTGTAGAACCTGTCTTAGAGTGCACATCCACATGGCGTGCTGCCTCCTGGGGCTTCTGGGTATCTGCCTTAATAGACCGGGCAAGCCCGGGATTTATTGCCTCAAGCTCCTGAACCAGGCTGTTCCTTGCATTTTGCTCTGCAGCTGATTCAGTTGCAGCTTCGCTGTTGAGTGCGCTCTCGGTTGCGCTGCCCATAATTTGCTTTACAACATTCGTGCCCAGCTGCTCCCCCAGGTTATATCTTTCTACAAGGGAAGTGAGGGTTGAAGTTACTGTTTCTCTTCTTACTGTTTCAGAAATACCTTCCTTGGGAGTAATTCGTTTTAAAGCCGACATGGGAAGAGATAAAAACAAAACAATTTAAAAATGTCAAAGCATTTTTCCCATTATGGAGCTTCGCAAATCAGGATATATTGTCCAAAGTGCTGCATATCTTAGAAACAAAGATTATGAAAAAGCATACAATCTTGCAAAAGAGTTTGCCGCGAAGTTCCCGGATGAAGTGGTTGCGCATTACTTTCTCTCTGCATCCGCATTCTGGCTCAAGAAGTATGATGAAGCGATTCTGGAAGGAAGCAGGGCTTTTAACAAATCCACTTCAGATGATGATATGCTCAGGTGCACCATTATCACTGCCAGCGCGTACTATGAATTAAAAAAATATGAAAAAGGGTTCCAGCTCCTTGAGATTATGGAAAAAAGAAAAACAAATGAAAACCTGGAAAGGCTCCTGTTCCTTTTTTCCATGGCAAGAAATAACGGAAAGGAAGCTGCAGTGCACTTAAACGAGCTTTACCGGCTGAACCAACAGGCTGCGGAGGAGATGATTGCCAAATACCTCAAATAGCAGCTTACTGCCCTTCTGGCATTGTGCAATGGATATTCTTATTTTTTTGAGTTAGCCTTTTGTATATCCTCTGCCCATCAGCCTCAAAGTAAATGAGGTGTTCCCCCCTAAGCATAACCTCGAATGGGGTTGTTCCAAGCTCCCTTGTAACTACGGTTCCCCCTGCAAGCTTTTCCTCTATCATAACCTTAACGCCTGGCACATTGGTTTCAATCCGTGCACGGTAAATCCCATTATCCGTTTCCTGGGCAGCCTTTTTAGGTAATGCTTTTGGGGGCTGTTCCTGCCCTATGCAAAGGCCCCCTGCAGCAACCACTAAAGCTGCAGCAATTACAGAACGCAATCCCCATCTCTTTTTCTTGGTGGGCAGCTTCTCTTCTGTGCTCCTAAGCTCAGGGACAATAGAACGAAAGCTGGGGGGCTCATCCGCTTCAAGATTGCACGCATCAATTTCTTCTATCATCTCGGAAATGTCGCAAAAGCGCTCATCAGGGTTTTTTGCAAGGGAGCGCATAACAAGCCGCTCCACACGCTCGGGAATGCCCAGGTCCGGCCTTCTCTCGCGCAAAGGCTCAGGCTGTTTCATCAGGTGGAGGGAGATAGTGGCAAAATCATTATTAGCTTCAAAAGGAACATTTCCAGTTAGCATTTCATACAATACTATCCCAAGGGAATAGATGTCACTGCGGTGGTCAAAGCCTCCATTAGAATTACAATTCATCTCAGGGGCCATGTAAACCGGCGTTCCGAGCATGTGCCCTTCACGCGTCAGCCCTTGTTTCACATTCATGCTGAGAATCTTTGCAATGCCCAGGTCGATTAATTTAACTCTCTCTTTGTCCTCTTCCCTTACGATAAAAATATTCTCGGGCTTTATGTCCCTGTGGACTATGCCCTTTGAATGCGCCAAATCCAGCGCAGAGCCAACTTCCCGGACGATATAGAGGGCTCTGCTAATGCCCAGGGTCTTTTGCTCGAGCCACTTTTGGTATATAATAGTTGCAAGGTCCATGCCCTCGAGATATTCCATTACGAAATATGGTATGTTGTTCCGTTCCCCTGCCTCGAATATCTTAACTACATTGGGGTGGGTAATCGTCTGGATAAGCAATGCCTCGCGGAAAAACCTTGTTTTGCTATCAGGGTCGCCCAGAAGGTCGTATGCGAGAAGCTTTATTGCAACCTTCCCACCTGCAGGAACACCAAATACATTTTTAGTCCCCACATATTGGGCTTTATAAACAGTTCCCATTCCCCCTTTGCCGATGAGCCCTATTAGGTCATATCCCATTTCAAGTAAACCTTCACGCATCATGAGGGTAAGTGGATCATCAGGGATTCGGCTACTTCTTTTTTCCTGGTTCAGTACCTGCTCACAAATCGTGGGCTTGCATCCGGCAGGCCCCTCACTAAGGGTTCTGGATGAGACTGCTTTCGATATCGGCCTGGAGGCCGGCCCTCTCGTTTTTGAATTATTTTGTGCATCCGGGGGCCCGCTCTTAGATTTTAAATCTTTTTGTCCAGGTGGGGGGGCGCCCTTTTGTGTCGGCATGTTACATTTTATGGTACAAAATAGATATAAATCTTTAGTTATCCCTGTCTGCCTTAATTTGGGGGGGCACTACATGGTATCCGTGCCCATTGCCTTGAAGAGCTTGAGGATTTCTTTGTGCAGTTCTTTAGGTGATTTTGTAGCATCCAAGACTACCCACTTATCACACATAAAGGAATCTTCCTTAAGGGTCAAAAAACGCTCGCGCACGTGCTTGAGGTATTCTGCATCCTCATCATACCTGTCCGGGGAAACGCCCTCTTTTTTCTTCTGCTCCATTTTGCGCTTGTATGCAACTTCAGGGGGCAAATCAAGGAGGATTACCATGTCCGGGCGCACAAACCCAATATCAGAAACAAGGTCTTTTGCCTGGCCATAGGAAAAATGATTGTCATAGCAGATTGTTGAAAAAATATAGCGGTCGATTATGCTAAGTTCAAGCGTATCTTCCAGTTTCTCCTGCTCATTTGCAATATCTGCAAGGAATAGGAGGAAAAGGGATTTTGGGCCCAGCTCGCGTTTTTTCTCCAGGTACTCACGAAGGGATGGAAACTCATTAGTGGGATATTTAAAATGGGTGAAATCAAGCTTTTCTTTAAGGAGGGCAATCTGGGTGTCCTTTCCGCATCCGTCCAGTCCTTCAAGCACTATTTTTATTTTAACCACACTCCTAAAAACTCAAAAGGAAATTAGATAATGCATACAATAAAATAAATACCTTGTCCATGCGCGAATGAGGGGGGTTTTTATGCATATAATGCATAAACCTTGAAAGGTGGTGGGATAATGGACTTAATATCTTTTAGGGACCTTGACAAAGAGGAGGTCGAGGACTATTTCGCGAGAGCACAGGAGATGGATAAACAGCTTGAATCCGGAAACGTGGAGAAGCTGGATGGGATTGTGGCAACAATGTTTTTTGAGCCTTCCACTCGGACAAAATTGTCTTTTCAGAGTGCAGCCGAGAGGCTGGGCTTGCAGATTGTGGATTTCGTGGGGGCAACAAGCTCGCTCAAAAAGGGAGAGAGCTTTGAAGACACGATAAAAACAGTAGATGGGTATGCAGATATCATAGTAATAAGGCACCCGATGGAGGGCTCTGCCAGGCTTGCAGCTGAATTTGCAAAATCTCCGGTTGCAAATGGGGGGGATGGGGGAAACCAGCACCCATCCCAGACTCTTCTGGACTTATATACCCTGAAGAAAATGAAGGGTGATATCGGAAAGCTGAAGGTGCATCTTGTGGGGGACTTGAAGCATGCAAGAACGATGCGCTCCCTGCTCTATGGCCTGGCAATGTTTGGGGCAAAAGTGAAGCTTGTTGCTCCGGCCGGGCTGGAAATGGCTCCGGAAACTATTGCAGATGTAAAAAAGAAGTTCAATGCAGAGGTGGAAGAATCAGATGTTATTGACTTCAAGGATGCAGATGTTGTATATGTGTGCAGGATACAGGAAGAAAGATTCGAGGATAAGTACGAGGCAATGAGCGTGAAGAAGAAATTCACAATCAAGCCGGAATACCTCCAGGG
>DAOUYQ010000090.1 GCA_030666035.1 Microcaldota archaeon | reverse complement strand
GGAGCATCTCTACTATCGCGAGTTGGTTTTTGGCGAGGGTTTTTCCTTTGGGCTTCCCGGTTATGCGCAGCGGGCGCTTCTCCATTAGTTGCTCGTGCTTTGCAATTGCATAGATTAGTTCTGCTGTGGATTCGGGCGAGCGGGTAAAGAAAACCCCTGCCCCATAATCTGTAAGGATAGAAGAATATGCGCCTAAGAGCGCAGGCTTCTGGAGCATCCTAGGATTTTCGGTTCCTTCAATTACAAGGATTACGCGGGAATATGAAGAGGAAAGCCGGGCGAGCTGGTCAAAGAGGCGCCCATCAATTACTGAGGATTCGAAATCTGTACGGGATTTGCGCTCAACTACTGTGCGGTCGGAGCAGATAAAATCGCCTACTGGAAGGGAGGAGGTTTGGACTTCTGCTCCATGGGATTTGAGCAATTCCTGGAAAAGAGGGTCCTCACGATTGTCAACTGCGATTACTGCTTTTTGAGAATTCATTCCATCATCTTTTCATATTCTTCAAGTTCCTTGAAACTTATTGCACATCCGGAGTATTTGAGTTTGTAGAGTGCTGCAACTGCTGCTTCCTTTTCAATCCCTTCGTAGTTGCTGAAGAATCCGTTTTTGTATGCAAGATAAATCATCTCTGTGCTTCGGATCACATCCAGGTTGTTTAGCCCGGAGATGAATCTGGAGAGGTTTTTTCTGTTGACTAGGATATTGGTTTTGAATTCATTTTGGAGGTGGTTCATGAGTGATTCTGGATCTTCGACAAGTATGCGGGTAGTGCGTTCATCCATGAGCAGGGAATCGATTTCGAGTTTATTGGCAAGTGCAAGCATTTCTGTTTCTCCTTTGTGAAAAATATTGAGGGGCCTTCCGCGGGCATAGAATACGCTATTTCCCAATTTCATGAGGCCTATGGTTTCTTTCTCCAGATTTTCTGAAACGACTTCAAGTATTCCATCATTTATCATTTTCTGGATACGGAGTGCTGAAAAGCGGTGTATTTTTACTTTAAGGGAAAGGGGGCGTGTCACGGCTTCGTATTCAACCGATTGCGGGATGAAAAAGCGCACATTAAACTTATCATGAAAGAATTTGAATGTGTTATCCAAGCAAGAGCTGGTAATGGAGATTAGTGAACTTGCATCGCAAAGCACGTATCTCTCTTTCATGCGCCGTCACCCGTTAGCATTTTGGTGGCTTTTTTTATGCGCTTGGAAAGTGGAGTGCGCTCTTCTAATCTATCAAACATCCTGGTTTTTCCGGCATAATCCATTATTTCCTGTTTATCCATTCCGGTCATTTCGGCTGCAGCAGAAAGGGAAAATCCTTGTGCATAGAGTATGGCAGCGGTCTTGAGCCTGCCCTTGTCAATCATGCCTATTATGTATCTTGAATCAGAAATTTCCACATTTTGGATTGAGAATTCAAGCTCTTTGAGCAGCTTTGTGGTGGTTTTTTTCTTTCCGGCTTCGGCTGCAGAAACAAGCTCAGAGAGGATTCTATCGGTTTCTTTGTGCTTATCTGCATAAGAGCGGCCCATAAAACGGGGCTTGGAAAGAATTTTGGAGAGAACATATGAGTATACTGCAAGTTTGTATATTTCCTTGGAAAAGCCTGATGCAGAAGCCATCATGATCTTGTTGTTTGCCTTGCGCATCTTGCGCTGTTTCCGGCTTCTGAATCCATCTCGCACCAGTCGGGAAGCAGTTGGGAGGTCAAGCATGGATGGATATCTTGAGCAATAAATAAAAATGGTCCGATTTGGAGAGAATTCTGCACAATTGCAAAATAAAATACGTCGGAAAAATAATGGGGAAACATTAAGCTTATAAACCTATCATGATAATGTCATGATACTTGCGCGATTTTGGCGCAAGAGATGAGTCCCAACAAGTGAGGCCCAGTGAAATGCCTGAGAAACATTCGAAGGAAAAATTTAAAAACGTGCCGTCCCCGTACCTCCAGAAAGAGATAGAGGAAGAGCTTAGGGAGAACCTTGAAAAATTCAAGGACCCGGTAGTGCTCGCGACCATAGCCTACAAGCTCTTGGAAGAGCGGGAAAACACAAACAGGATTCTAAAGAACGTCCTAACGCGGTTGGATCGGTTAGAGGCTGGTAAGGAACCAAGCGTACCTCCCCAAAGCGCAATCCTTCCGGAAATCGACCAGAAAATTGTTGGTTTCATTGAGAGAACCGGTAAAACAACCGCGCGGGATGTTCAAAAAGAGTTCGGGTACAAAGGCAGCAATGCGGCCAGCTCACGGCTTAACCGGCTCGTGAAGCAAGGGATACTCAAAAAGACACAAGCAGGAAGAAATGTTTTCTTCCTTTTGCGCTAATTCCCGCGAAAGCGGGGTTTAATAGGCGTGAGGCGACCGGAGATGGGCAGCTCACCTCCCACCCACACAGTTGTTTGTCCACTCCCCCTCCGCCATCTTGATTACTTAGAATAATTGCTATTTTTTGATTGGGGCTTTTGCCGGGCCTCCGGGGCAGATTGCGGGCTGGGCTATCTTTTGGGGAGGAGATGGGTAAGGAAGGGTTTTCCTTGTTTCAAACACATCTTCTGCTTCCTGCGCACTCACCCTTTTCCTTACTATCTTTTTGAGTTTGCGCACCTGGGAAGAGAGCTCTTTTCCCCCCAGGCACTTATTCTGGAATGAAAGAATATCCCCTATTCTGCATATCGTAGGAAGTGAAGTATCAATATCTTCGGCCAGCTTTACAAGCGAATCTGCCGCATTTTTCCGTATTTCAGGTTCATCCCATTGCAGGAGCTTGGCTTCCAGATGCATTTTCTCCACAACAGTTAGTTCTGAAAGGTCTTGGGAGAAAGGTGCCCTGGGCTGCCCGAATATCAGAGTTGGTGGAGAATAATCGATATTATCCATAGTTGCGGGGGGTGCGGGGACATCGCTGAAGCTATTGGCAATATCAGGATTCTTTTCCGGGGTTTTTTCATCAGCCATGTGCAACAAACCTTACTACCATTTAAGGCAGCTAAAGAAATATAAACCTGCTTTTCACACTAAGGATAACACAATGAACAAACTCCTGCAAAACCCATATGTTACATCATGCCCCTTTGCTTCTTCTCTCCAGTAAAATGTATCCTCTCCAGATGTTTTTTGTACCCCCACCCTTTTAGCCTTCTCCATTTGCAACTTCTTTTTCATCATAAATCCACTTCATACAATCAACATGCTAGCTTAAGCAGCAGAAAACAACCCAAGAACGAAACCCGACAAACGGAGGGTCATACTGTGTAGCTTGAGTAACTCTCCGAGTTACAGCTCCTGAGGCAAGCTCAGGATCGTGCATTTAGCGACCTAATATCGAAACATATAGAATGGAGCGGAACACCATAACAGAGCTACACAGTATGAAGGCAGAACACATTGTAGGTTACCAGCAGAAAACACAGAAACCCAGTAGGAAAACCGTGTTTTCTTGAGCGCATGCTCAAGAGAAGCGGCCAAAGGTCGCTAAGATTTGGTTCCGCTTTTTGCGTCGGGTAAAACTCCCGTAAAAAGCGATTAGGCAGTTTCTGAGCCCTTTTTGAGGCGCGCTCCGTAGTCTGCCATCCCTGCAGTCCAGATGTTTCCGTATTTTTCCTCGAGCTGCTCTTCGGCGCTTTTTGCGGATTCTATTGCGCGGCCCATGTGCTTGGAACTAATTAGCTTGGCCTGCTCAAGGGAAGCAAGGTCCCCGGCAAGCTTTATGATTCCGCTTAGGACACGCAAGCGAAGGGTAAGGCCCGGGCGGTTGTCAGTGGCCCTGCAGAGCTTGCGGGATTCTTCCAGGACTCTTTGTACTGCTGCAAAAGAAGCATGGGGAATCCTGCCATCCATCTGGATTTCCTGGGCAATAAACTGGGCCATTTTTTCACAGTTTGCTTCAGTATCCTCCATGAAGGTATTCAGGACGATTTCATAGCCGCTTCCGCGTATCCTTGAGCGGAGGGCAGGGGAGAGGGATGGGAGGTCGTTTATGTTAATTGCCCCTACAAGGATGAAATCACAGGGCACGCCTTCAACGCGGACGGTTGAGCCTGCGCTGCTTGGATTTCTTCCGGTTATCACGAACTTCTTTTCCTGCATTGCAGTAAGGAGGTATTTTTGGGCTTCTCCAAGCGTAGTCATCTCATCCAGGTAAAGGATGCCTTCGTGGGCTTCGTGGACTGCACCTGGAGTTACGCGGAGATATGCTGGAGTGCCGATTTCCGGGTGGCTTCCATAAGGGTCATGGCGCACATCCCCAAGCAGTTCGGTTTCATTGTTCCCTACAACCTGCACAAATGTTGAGCGGGTAAGCGGGACTATTGTTTTTCTGAGCTTTCTTACATTTGCAGCTGCGCGTTTTTTTAATTCAGTTTGGGTAAGGCGGCAGATTTTGTCATCTTCAGTTTTTTCATAAACTATTTGCTCTTCAGTGCCTTCTT
>DAOUYQ010000165.1 GCA_030666035.1 Microcaldota archaeon | reverse complement strand
TTCCCACCCGCAAGCCGGAAGCTCTCCAGTTTTACTTTTTCTTCTTTGCCAAGCCCTATAAGGATAAGGCGCCTGTATGGTTTTTCAGGAACCGGAAGCAAAAAGCTCTTTTTCTTGGACCCATTAAAATCAGTTTCAACTGACGCTGCCTTGAGCAGTTCCATTGCCCAGGCGGGCACTCTCCCTTCTATGCAAGGCACGATGAGGGCATCAGCTTCAACACCATCAAAAGCCTTCTTTTCAAACACCACTTTCATTTTGATACACCCAATTGCAGGCGCACCCATTCCATAATTCCCAGGTCGCGCCAATTCCGCAGTTTATAGAGTACAAAAACAGAAAGGATACTTAAACCTATTGAGGCAAGGACCACAAAGCCAAGGTGTTTGTGCGGAAAAATTGGCATAGTTCCCAACCAATAATCTACAAAATCATTCAAAAGGAACCATGCAAATACAGTAGCCACAATTCCAAGCCCAAGTTTTTTTGGCACAATTACAAAGGAAGATGCCGCCATCAGGATATGCCCGACAATAAGTATCAGTGTCTGGGGGAGATAGGGCTGGGAAAAAAACACCTCCGGATAAACAGCAAATATCATCAACGTCCATAATCCATATTTTGCAAGCCCCGCCGCAGTTAAGAACCTGAAAAAGTCATTTCTTATATCAAAAAGCACAATTAAGAGGAATAATGCCACATAGAGCGGGCAATCCGGAATGAATATCCACATTGCAAGCCCAAAGTTTGGAAACATCCCATCGTATGTAACAAATCCAAAATAGAATGAAACAAAACAAAAAAAGAAAAAAATCCAGCGCCCCCACATCATTTCTTTCCACTCACAGCCATTGGATTGCCTTTTGCAAAGCCATTTTTTGGAACATCCGCATCAACAAGCGTTGCAGCAGAAACAATGGCCCCATCTCCAATTCCCACACCTGCCAAAATGGTTGAATTTGCCCCAATCATTGCATTTTGCCCTATCTTCACTTTTCCTGTGCGCAGCTCGTTTATCAAGAATTCATGTGCAAGGATAGTTACATTATACCCGATTATGCTATTATCCCCTATTTCGATAAGTTCAGGGTAGAAAATATCAAACATTGCAGCAAGCCCGATGGAAACGCCCTTCCCGATTTTCATTCCGGTTAAACCAAGGAAATCTTTTTTGAATTCCATGCAGGGAATATACTTTGCAGCATAAATCACCAAAAAATTGAAGATTACCCTGGGGGGGTCCCGAAATTCCCATACATAGCGGAGCGAATTTTTCCTGGGGGTTTTTATTGTATCAAGCTTCCGTTTGCCCAATTTCACCACTCCTGCTCAATGTATGAAACTGCGTTTCTGAAGATGGCAAGGCCGCGGCCGGTTGAACTTACCCCACTTGCCCAACAGGGGTGGTTTGTCCTCTCATTATATGCCTCCGGGTGTGGCATGAGCCCAAAAATCTGCCCGCTCCGGTCGCAGATTGCTGCAATATTGAGGACTGAACCATTTGGATTGGCAGGATATCCCCCAAGCGCCCCTTTTTTGTTGATATACTGCATTACATGAAGCTCATTCCCGGTAATCCTATTGAGGATTTCCTTTGTTGCAGGAATGAATCTTCCTTCTGCGTGGCGAATCGGCAAGTCAATTTCCGTAAGTTCCCGGGTAAAGATGCACGGAGAGTGTTGATTTACCAGGAGCTTTGCCCAGCGGTCTTCGAATTTTCCAGATTCATTATAAGTAAGTGTAACCCTCTGTTCAAAATCAGGCTCCGGAAGCAGGCCCATTTTAACAAGCACCTGGAAACCGTTGCATATCCCCAAAATGAGCTTTCCCTGGCTTATGAAATCCAATAATTTGCCTCCGGCTTTGTACCTCAGCTTATTTGCAAGGACCTTCCCGGAGCCGATATCATCCCCAAAGGAGAATCCCCCAGGCACTACAAAAAGATTGTAATCCTCCAGCATTAACGGATTTTCAAGAAGCTCATTCAGGTGGCGCATCTCTGCATGGCCCCCCACAGTATTTATTGAGTATGCAGTTTCAACCGGGCAGTTTATCCCAAACCCGGTTAGGACCAGGGCTTTTGTTTTTCCTACCATTTCAAACCCCCTCTCCAAATGCTCCTCAATTCTGATGCATCCTGATTCACCAGCGTTTTATTGTCATACCTTATAATTACGCGTTTGTCTCCGCGCACCCTTCCCACCTTTTTAGTTGGCGTTCCTGCCATGGCCTTTTCAAACTTCTTTTCATCCTCCGGCTTCACACTTACTATGAACCTTCCCGGGTCTTCTGAAAACATCAGGGCAGCCCAATCATCTGTTTTCTTTTCACATAATGCCAGGTCCAGGTCCGCTCCGCGAAGGTGTGCCATTGTGCATTCTGCAAGGGCCACGGCAAGGCCCCCATCTGAAATATCATGGGCAGAGCGCACCAAGCCGGCTGCAGTTGCCTTGGAAAGGGCAGAATAGAGGGGGATGTTTTCTTGCAGGTCCACCTTGGGCATTCCATTTCCCACCCCCCCATATAATTTGTAGTATTCGCTTCCTCCAAGTGCGCCAACTGTTTTTCCGAGCAGGTAGATGCTATCC